>JBBRIM010000232.1:0-4286 GCA_038221095.1 Candidatus Limnocylindrales bacterium | reverse complement strand
CGGCAAGCGAGTTTCACCGACGTGAGCCTCGACCGGCTCGCACCTAAATGTCCATCGACGCCACAGTTAGGCCGATTCGGCGATCGCCCACGGCTTTGGGGCGGTCATTCCCGATCGGCTCGAGCTATCTGTTGGCCATGGCCGGGGCGAGAGGTCTCGCACCTCCACGACCGACCTTAGTGTCCCGGTTCCACTCCCGCTCGAAATCGAGCTTACCGGCGCGGATCGCTGGTTGCACAACTCGACGGCCTGACTCTGGATCAGAGTCAAACGCCAGAATCAGGTCTCGCGAGCCATCACATGAGGGTGGAGGACAGCAATCTCTGTCCGATTCAGGGATGAGTCAAGCGCACATCCCGGCGATAGTCAGGCACACATCGTAGTCCGCTAACGCAGCAAGCGCCATCCACGCAACCTCGTTCGTCAGCCGCGAACCGCTCCGGCGGTCAACCCCTGGATGAAGCTGCGCTGGAGCACCAGGAACAGGAGTAGCGGCGGGAGGATCGCGATCGCCAGGCCGGCGAGCGTGAGCCCCTGGTCGGTGGCGTAGAACGTCGAGAACCGGTTCAGGGCGATCTGCACGGTGAAGGCATCCGGGTTCTGGATGAGCACCAGCGATCCCCCAAAGTCGTTCCAGGTGAAGACCGCCACGAGGACGGCGACCGCGATGATGCCGGGCCGGGCGAGCGGGATCACGATCCGGAGCAGGACTTCGATCCGGTTGGCCCCGTCGACCCGGGCGGCATCGACCAGGTCTCTCGGGATCGTCCGGAAGTAGCCCGCCAGGATCAGCGTTGCGAACGAGACATTCGCCACCACGTTGAACAGGGCCAGGCCGGGCAAGCTGTTGATCAAACCAAGGGCGCGGAAGATTGAGAAGAGCGGAACAATGAGCACGTCCATGGGGATGATCAACGGAGCCAGGACCAGGATGAACAGGACGGCTCGGAAGGGCGGTCGCAGCTGCGCCAGCGAATACGCACCGGCGACCGACAGCACGAGGACGACGGCCACCGTCAGCGCGGTGACATAGGTCGAGTTCAGCAGCGCAACTCCGAGCTGCGCGCGGCTCCACGCTTCGCCAATATTCCCGATGGCCGGCGGCCAGGGCACGTCCCACGGGGCGCGATAGACATCGGCGCTTGACCTGACCGCGTTCGTCAATGTCCAGACCACCGGACACAGCCAGACGGCGGCGAGAACGCACAGGAGCACGCTGGAGGCTCGCGGGCGCGATCGACCGGTCACGAGCTCACCAGCTCGGCGCGACGATGGAGGACCCGGTATTCCACGACCGCGATCAGCAGGATCACGACCAGCAGGATCATCGCCATCGCCTGCGCATAGCCGACTTGAAGGAACCGGAACGCGGTCACGTAGACGTCGGTGGCGACCGTCTCGGTGGCGTGCGAGGGACCGCCCCGGTCATGACCCAGACCATGTCGAAGATTCGCAACGTGCCCAGGGTGGTCAGCATGACCAGCGGGAACGTCTGGGGCCACAGCAATGGCCAGGTGACCCGCCGGAACTGCTGGAACCTGCTGGCACCCTCGAGGACGGCGTATTCGTAGTAATCGCGCGAGAGGGCCTGGATCCCGGCGAGATAGACGACCATGTTGAAGCCGGCGAACCGCCACAAGAAAGCCGCCATGATCGCCCACAGCGCCGTGTGGGCGTCCGCCAGTGGCGCAACCGTCGCCGTGTCGAAGCCAAGGGCTGACCCCACCGTGGCCGCGACTCCGAAATACGGCGCGTACAGGAACTTCCAGGCCGTGCCGACCGCCACCGAGGCAAGCACGAAGGGTGCGAAGAAGGCGATTCGGAAGAACGTTCTTCCGTGTTTGACGTCGGCGACGAGTACGGCAAGGAACAGCCCGAGCCCCGTCTGGAGCACGACCGCCACGCCGGTGAACAGGACCGTATCCAGCAGGCTCCGCTGGAAGACGGCGTCGCCGAAGATCGCGTGTGCGTAGTTGTCGAGTCCCACGAACGCCGTGAGCTCGAAGCCCTGGTTGTTGTGCAGGCTGAGGGCGATGCCGTAGACCAGCGGGTAGACGAGGAAGCCGGCCAGGATCAGCAGGATCGGCAGGAGAAAGAGCAGGTCGATCGCGCGATCGCGACGGCGGTCGCGATTGGCCTGGAACATCACAACTCCCGAGCACGATCTGACCGGCCGAACCATACTCGCTCTCCTCCCGGCCCCGCGCAGACGGCGCCCGGGATCTCCGACGCACGGCGTCGACCCAGGAGGCGCCCAGTGGAGCGAGTTCGTTCGACTGACGAGAGCATGTGGACGCGCAGGCTCGACCGCCGGGACGTGCTCAAGCTCGGTGCCCTGATCGCCGCCGGCGGCACCGTTGCACCGCTGCTCGCCGCGTGCGCTGGGCCCATCGGCGGCACGGCGCCCTCTGTCGCCCCAGCCAGCGGGGCTTTGTCCGGTTCCATCACGGTCCTCGTCGGTGGCGGCGATCCGAGCACGGAACCGGCCCTGAAGCAGGTCTACGACGACTTCAAGACCCAGCATCCTGGCGTCGCCTGGGACATCCGGGTGCTGCCGGGGCTCGGCCCTCAATGGGACCAGCTCGCGCGCGCCTCGCTTGCAGCCGGCGAGCCAGTGGGGCTCCTGGAGATCGACGGCTTGTTCATCCGCGCGTGGACGCGCGACGGCCTGCTGGCGGATCTCGGGACCGACCCCCGGATGGCCGAGGTGCTCGCCAGAGTTCCCGCGAAATTCCACCTCGGTGGTCTGCGCGAGACCACCACGAGATCCTTCCCCCTCGCCCTGAGCAGAGGGGTTCAGACCACAGGCCTGTACTACAACAAGGTGATTCTCGACCGAGCCGGTCTGCTGCCTCCAAAGACGATCGCCGACCTCAAGGCGATGGTGAAGCCTTTGTCGGCGCTCGGTGTGGCACCTCTCGTCTACTGCTCGGGTGACGCCCCCTTCAACCCGTTGCTCGTCATGTGGGTCCTGCCCATGATCGCCGAGCGCGCCGGCGACCCCCTGGACTTCGTCGAGAGGACGATCAAGGGAGACGTCCGCTATGACAGTCCCGAATGGATCGAGGCCTTCCAGACAATCGCCGACCTGCGGACCTCGGGCGTCCTGCTCGAAGGGGCTGGTGCCACCGACTACGCGACGATGCAACAGCTCTTACTCCGGGGAAAGGCGGCAACGACCTACAACGGCTCGTGGCTCCTGCCTCAACTGCTGGCAGGCTCGCCGGCCGGCGCATTCGACCTGCATGTGGCGCCGCTGCCCCTGGTCGACGGGGCTCCGAAAGCTCACTCGATTCTGTCGTGGGCTGGCTTCGCCCTGCCGGCCAAGGCAACTGGCAGCCGCGAGGATGTGTATGCGTTCCTCGAGTACGCCAGTCGACCAGCGGTCGACCGGGCCGTTGTCCAGGGCATCCAAGCCTACTCGCCGATCGCCGCGTCGAACGTTGGCATCCACAACGAGGTGGCCCGCGAGTTCCTGCCGATGTTCGATGACGCCATCCTGTCCCTCAACTGTCTGTGGGAGCCGGAGATCGATGCCGAGATCGGCAACCAGGTCCAGGCCCTCGTGAAGGGCGATACCGACCCAGCTTCGGTCGGGAAGGCCATCCAGGCCGTCGCGGCGGAACTGCATTCGACTGGTCGGAGCTACTACTCCTGACGGGCGAAAGGCTGGTCGAGATCGAGACCAACGGAGGAGGCAAGCGCGTGGCAGAGGGGGCAGAGGCGAGCCCGCTGCTCGAGACGAAGCTGTACGCCCCGAGGCGGCGCGATGGCGTGGTGCCCCGGTCGCGTCTGACCGAGCGCCTGAATCGAGGGGCGCAGGCGAAGTTGACCCTGATCTCGGCGCCTGCCGGCTTCGGCAAGACGACGATGCTGGCCGACTGGCTCGCGGCCGCCCCGGCCGATCAAGGGGCGGTCGGATGGCTCTCCCTCGATGCCGGCGACAGGCATCCCGCGACCTTTTGGACCTACGTGCTGGCCGCCCTGCGGACAGCGGCACCCGGGCTCGGCGACGGCCTGCGGCCGCCTCTCGACTCGTCGCCGGCGTCGATCGAGGGGGTTCTCACCACGCTGCTCAATGAGCTGAGTGCGGTCTCGGGCGACATCGTGCTGGTGCTCGATGACTACCACCTGGTCGACGCGCCGGAAATCCAGGACGGCGTGGCATTCCTGCTCGAGCACTTGCCTCGGCAGGTCCACCTGATGATCGCCACCCGCGCCGATCCCGCGCTGCCGCTGGCCCGCCTGCGGGCACGAGGGGAGCTCGTCGAGATCCGCGCCGCTGA
>JBBRIM010000231.1:0-4363 GCA_038221095.1 Candidatus Limnocylindrales bacterium | reverse complement strand
GCCGCCCTGATGGCAGCGATCGGCCTGACCGCGCGAGCCGGCGGTCGCACGGGACCGGCGCTGGCCGGGCTGGGCTGGGCCGTCCTGGCCCTGCTCCTCATCGACCCGGCCACGGTGGCGGACCCGGGCTTCGAGCTGTCGGGTCTGGCAACGGCCGGCCTGATCCGGTGGGCCGCCCCCCTGACCAGCCGACTGCGCCGGATCAGGGGACGCGCCCTGCCGGGTTGGCTGGCGGAGAGCCTCGCCATCTCACTCGCCGCGGAGGCATCGACCCTGCCGATCGTCCTGTTGAGCTTCGGCCGCCTGGCCCTGGTCGCGCCGCTGACGAACCTGCTGATCGTTCCACTCGTGCCTCCGGCCATGGCCGCCGGCGCGGTTGCACTGGCTGTCGGCTGGCTCGGGGCGATCGGGCTGCCCGGACCGCTGGTCACCCTGCTCGGCCTGCCCGCCTGGGCCCTCATCGGCCTGTTGGTCGGCCTGGTCCGGGCTGCGGCCAGCCTGCCCTTCGCGAGTGTCACCCTGCCGCCCCCGTCGAACATCGTCGCGGCCCTGGCGGCGATCGCGGTCATCGGCCTGGCCGTTGGTGGCTGGAGGGCGTTCCGTGAGAGCACCGGCGGACCGGTCCGCGTCCGATGAGCCGAACACGAACCCCTGGCGGCCTCCGCCCTCCCGGCCGGCTCGCCAGGGTGAGCCTGGCCGGGCTGGCCCTTGCCCTGACGGTGATGGTTGCCGGGCTGGCTTCCCGGGCTGATGGCCGTGCCCATATCACCGCGCTCGACGTCGGCCAGGGCGACGCGATCCTCATCGAAGGCGACGCCGGTGGACGGCTGCTGATCGACGGCGGCCCGGATCCGGACCGACTGATCATCGAGCTCGATGCCCGGATTCCACCGTGGGATCGGCGAATCGACATCCTGATCCTGAGCCACCCACACGAGGATCACGCCGGCGGACTGCCCAGGCTGATCGAGCGCTACCGGGTCGGTCGGATCTTCGAGCCGGGCATGCTCGGACCTGGTCCGGCTTATCACGCCTTCCGCAGCAGCCTGGCATTCCAGGCCCGCTCCCCGGAACGCCTGTCGACCGGCGACCGGCTCCGCTTGGACTCGATCGGTCTGCGGGTCGTCTGGCCGGACCATGACGCCGTCCCGCCCGAACCGCCCGACGGCGGTACCTCGATCAACAACGTGTCGATCGTCCTGCTGGGAACCTTTGGAGCCCAGCGCTTCCTGCTGGCGGGCGATATCGAGCAGGAGATCGACCCGATCCTGATCGGGCGCGGCCTGCCCCCGGTGGACCTCTTGAAGGTCGCTCACCACGGCAGTCGGACGTCGTCGACCGGGGCCTTCCTGGATGCGCTTCGGCCTCGGGTCGCGATCGTGTCGGTTGGCGCACTGAACCCGTACGGCCACCCGGCGCCTGAGACGCTGACCCGGATCGAGTCCCGTGGCACGCAACTCTATCGGACCGACCGGAATGGCAGCGTCGAGGTCACGCTCGACGGTCGCTCACTGGTCGCCCGGGCCGAACGAGGCGGACCGGCGACCTACGGGCTGGCCGGCGACCCGGGCGCGATCGTGGCGCGCTGGGCGGGGGACGGGACCACGGTGGCCGGCCCGTTCCGGTGCGGGATCGCGCCGCCCACCTTCAGCCCAGCGGAGGTAAAGCCCGTGGCGACAAGCCGGCCGGCCTGGTCGGCCGCGGTGGCCGGCGGCGGCCTGTACCATCGAGTCGATGTCGATCCCGTCCCGGGTGGAGGCCGCGGCGCTGCTCCTCTCGATCAACCCGTCGGAGCGCGCCCTGCGCCACGCCCGGGCGGTGGCCGAAGTCGCCGGCTGGCTGGCCTATCGGATCAACGCCCGGGGCATTCCCGTGGACCGGCGGGCCGTCGAAGCCGCGGCGCTCCTGCACGACGTGGACAAGGTGATTCGCAAGAGCCTGGACAGGGACGATCCGATTCGCGCCCTCCCCCACGGTGACGGCAGCGCGGCCTGGCTGACCCAGCAAGGGCACGCCGAGCTGGGCCGGCTGGTCGCCAATCATCCCGTTGGCCGGCTGGTCGACGAGCCGCGCTACAAGACCTGGTCCGCCTTCGCCGGTCGCGAAGAGCGGATCGTGGCCTACGCCGACAAACGCGCCGCCCAGCGGCTTGCCCCGATGTCGGTCCGCTTCGCCGACTGGGAGCGCCGCTACGGCGATGGCCGTGGCTGGGGCGGGGCCGAACGCGGTTTGGCCTGGCAGCGAGCGAGCAGGCTCGAGGCGGACATCTGCCGAGCGGCTGGCGTCGCGCCTGGCGAAGTGCGCCGGCTGGCCTGGACCGGGCCGGCCCTGAGGGCCGCCCGCGGGCTCACCGGCGAGGGCGGGACCGAGCGATGAGTCCGGGTACAACCCCGACGGCCCCGCTCGGCTACTACCTGGGTGTCGACCGGTACCTGCTCGATGGCGCGGCGCTCGGCCTGGGTAGCCGGGTGGCCGGCCCGGATGGCGAACCGCTCAGCCATCGGCGGGTGAAGGGCACAGAGACATCGGTGAGCGCCATCGCGGAGCAGATCGGCACGGGCTCGCTGTTCGGTGGGGGCACGCTCGTCGTGGTTGTCGACCCCGGTCCACTCCTTCGTTCAAAGGCCGGTCGCGAGGCGCTCTTCGGGATCGTTGGGCTGGTGGCCCCGGGCAATGCCCTGGCCTTCATTGACGTGGTCGAGAAGCTGCCGACCGACAGAAAGCCGTTGGACGCGGGGCGGGCCGCACTGCGCGATGCCATCCTCGCGGTAGGAGGCGAATACCGCCAGATCTCCGCCCTGACCCAGGGCAGCCTGACCCGGTTCATCGAGGATCGGGCGCGAGCAACCGGTGTCCGCCTCGGACAGGGTTCCGCACAGGAGCTGGCCCGGCGGATCGGGGGCTTCGTCAACGATGCCGACGTGGATCACGGCAGCCTTGGCCAGCTCGCGGCGGCCGAACTGGCCAAGGCGGCGCTCTACCGGCTTGACGGCGAAGTCAGCCCGGATGACGTCCGGGCACTCGTCCCAGAAGTGATCAAGAGCTCCATGTTCAGCCTCGGCGATGCCGTTGGGAATCGCCTCCCGACGGCTGCCGAACAGCTCGAACGGGCACTCGACGCCACGGCAGAGCCGGTCCTGGTCGCCATGCTCCACCGACGGATCCGCGACCTGCTCGAGCTGGCCGACCGGATGGCCGAGGGCGCCACGCTCCAGGCGGCGGCGAGGGTGATGAAGCTCCACGAATTCCGGGCCCGGACGCTCGAAACCCAGGCGCGGCGGTGGGCGCCGTCAGAGTTGGAGGCCGCCCTGGACGGGTTGCTTGAGCTCGATGCACGGGTCAAGGGGATCGGTGCCGGCGGCTCCGGCGAACGCACGCGTCAGCTCGGATTCATGCTCTGGTTGAACGACTTCGTCATTCGAGGCTGACGACGGCCACGGGATCCGGGTGCGCCTACTCGGCGCTCGACCAGGCCTGCTCCTGGACGACCAGGTCGCTCTCGATCGCAAAGACGCAGCGGCCCTCGCCGAGGTCGAGCAGCTCGATCAGGTCAGGGTCGATATACAGCTGGCTGCAGTCCTCGCACAAGCCGGCGGGGATGCCGAAACACAGCCGCTCGGTTCGGTCGGGCAATCGAAAGGTTGTGTCGAACCGGGTGATGACGAGTTTGTGATCGCAACTTGGGCAGCGTTCGCGGAGGCGAGACACGGATCGTGACCTCTGGTCGGGACGCTCGTGGCGTCCGTGAGTCCAGATGCTCGCCGCCAAACGGCTGGACCGACATGACCCATCGGTACTGGGCCCACCCCGTACCCGCCCGATTGGGGTCGGCCCGGTGGACCCGGCTTACTGGACCCGCAGGATCGCCTTCGCCTCGGACCAGTGCTTCTCGAGCCCGTAGTAGTCGCGCTCGGGCGGCGTGAAGATATGGACGATCACGTCGCCGAAGTCGACCAGGATCCAGTGCGACGCCGGCAGCCCCTCCCGGCCGATCGGTCGGATGCCCCCCTCGCGCATCCCACGGATGATCCCGTCGGCGATCGACTCGAGCTGGCGCTCCGACCCACCGGAGCAGATCACGAAGGCGTCGGCGAGGGTTGTCAGCCCTTCAAGGTCGAGCAGCAGGATGTCAGCGGCCTTCTTGTCCTCGGCCAGCTCCACGATCCGGCGAGCCATGTCGAGCCCCAGCGCAGCCCCAACCTTGCGCGCCGGCCGGGGCCGCTTGGGCAGCCCGATGCTTCGCGGTGCCGCCCCGGACCCGGGCGTGGCCTTGACCTTGGCAGGGCCCGCAGCCCGAGGCTTCTGAGCGGCCTTGGCGACCGGCTTGGCGACAGCCTTGGCGACCGGCTTGGCGACAGCCTTG
>JBBRIM010000230.1:0-4374 GCA_038221095.1 Candidatus Limnocylindrales bacterium | reverse complement strand
CCCGGTCGCCGGCCCCCCGAACGGCAGCAGGGTGACCAGGTCACCGAGCCGATCGGCCAGGTCGAGGGTACCGCCCCCGACCAGCAGGCGAACCCGGGTCCGGCCGTCCAGCAGGGTCACGGAGCGGCCGATGAGGGCCGGATGGGCCAGGATCCAGAGGTTGGCCAGCTGATGATCACAGCGGCCGCCGAAGGCCCCCAGCACGACGATGTCCGTGGCGCCTCGTTCGGCTGCGGCGACCAGGGCCAGTTCGGTGTCGGACGCGTCCTTGTCGGCCGGTGACCGGTCGATCGTGATGCCCGACCGGCCGAGCTCCACGAGGGCGGCCTCACCCAGCGAATCGCCATCACCCACGACGAGGTCAAGCGGCAGTTGCAGGGATCCGGCCAGGAGGGCCCCGGCGTCGGCCCCGATCACGAAATCGACGGCCGCGTCCCAACCCGGCCAGGCTGCATCGAGTTCGGGCCGTCGCGGGCCGGAGCCTCCGGCCAGGATGAGGATCCGGGTCACCATCGGCCGATCGTACCCGACCCCGGCCCGATGCTAGACTCCGGCCGTGCCCGACCCGGTCAGCCACCCCGCCATCCAGCGCGTCGTCGACGCCGCGGGCCGGAAGGGCGTCGCCCTCCAGGTCCGGGTCTTCGACGAGTCGACCCACACCGCCGAGGAAGCGGCTGCGGCCGTCGGCGTCGAGGTGGGCCAGATCGTCAAGTCGCTGGTTTTCGTGGCCCCCCACGAAGATGGCTCGACCGAGGCCATCCTGTGCCTCGTTTCCGGTCCGAACCGGGTTGATCTCGCCCGGCTCGCGGCGGTCACTGGGGCCCGCGACGTCCGTCGGGCGACGGCTCGCGAGGCCAACGAGCTGTCCGGCTTCACGATCGGCGGGATCCCCCCGATCGGGCACAGCCAGGTCATGCGAGTGATCATGGACCCCGACCTCGGTCGCTTCCCGGTCGTGTGGGCGGCCGCCGGGACCGCAACGGCCGTGTTCCCGGTGCCTCCGGCGACCCTCCGCCAACTGTCGAATGCCACGGTGGCGCCGATCACCGAGGATCGCAGCCCCAACCCCGGAGGATGACCGCCGAGCCGCACGTCTCAAGCACTGGCTATCCGGGTGGGCTGCGGGTCCGCTCGGCCTGGGGCGGGAGCGGCGATGGCGCCGCGGTCTTTGCCCTGTCCGAAGTCGGCGGCTCGCTCGCCGAGCTCGGTTCGATCGTGTCACCAACCTACGAGCGGCTGTGCCGGGCCGAGCTGCGGGTCGAGACGCCGGCCGGACCGTGGGCCGTCCGCCTCGCGGCCCCGATCTTCGACGAGCCGTCCGTCCTGCTGTGGGACGATCCGGGCCTGCTGGTTGTTGGCTACGGCTTCCGCAGCTATGCCTTCGTGGCCCGAACCGGCGAGCTGCGCTGGAGTCACCGGTCGCACACTCCGCTCGTCGCGATCCTCGGCTCGTCGCGCCTGGCGCACATCATCGTGCAGGCCGAGATCGAGACCTTCGCGATCGATCCGGGCGGCGACGTGGCCTGGCGAATTGCTCACTCTGACGTCGTCACCGAGGCCGCCCTCGTCGGCGGGCGGCTGGTCCTGACCAGTTTCGGCGGCCAGCTCAGCGCCCTCGATCCGCGAACCGGACGTCCAACTGGCTGAGGCGCGCGGCCTGCACGCGCGGCCTGCACGCGCGGCCTGCACGCGCGGCCGGCACGGGCGTGGACGGATGGTGGACAGCCGGCCTGGTCGAGCGCAATTCGTGGACAACCGCCCTTGACCGGGGCAGCCAGGGGCGAATATTGTCGAACCAGCCCGGAGGGGCCGAGCGAGCGCTAACGGTCGAGATGACATCAAGGCCCACGCGCCGGGTAGGTTCCTTCGGGCCCTTCCATGTCCTGCGCGGTCCGTTGATGCCCGCCGGGTATCATCCCCAGACGTGGCTCCTCTTCTCCTGCTCGCGCTCGGTCTGGCCCTCGTCGCCGCCGGCGGCCTCCTCCTGCGGTCGTTCGGTCCCGGCCAGCGTGTCGGTCGCCTGCTGGCCTCGGCGCCGCGAGCCAGTGTCGCCGAGGCGATTGCCCTGACCAGCGAGCCGGTCCCGCGCTACGTCCGCCTGGCCGGCCGGCTCGACAGCGACGAGGACTTCCCCGACGACCGGGACCAGCCGATCATCTTCCGGCGCCGCCGGCTCGAGGCGTGGCGCGGCGGGCGATGGGACATCCTGTCGGAGGCGCGCGACGTCGTGCCGTTCCAGCTCAACGAGGGTCTGGCCTCGATCGCGATCGACGGGCAGGCCCTGGACGTGGGCCTCGTCGTCCTGCCACGCGAGGCGGTCGGTGCGGCAAGCGAGGCGCCCGAGATGCTGCCCGAAGGCCTCGATCCGGCGATCCGGGTGCGCCTGCGGGTCGAGCAGGTGTCCGCGGTCGAGCATGCCACCGTGATCGGCACACCGGCCCTCGATGGCGCCGGTCGTCCGATCCTTACGGCCGGTACCGGCCGGCCGCTGATCCTCTCGACGCTCGAACCGGCCGAGGCGATGCAACTCCTTGCCGGCGGCCGGAACCGGGCCATGGCGGTCGCCGTGCTGCTCGCCTGCGGCCTCGGGGCCATCGTCCTCGGGGCTGGGTGGGCGATTCTCCGGATGATCGCCGGATGACGGCCGTCGCGCGGGCCTGCCAGAACTGGCTGGCCAGTGCCCTCGTCCTTGGCTGGCTTCTGCTGATCGCCGTCGGGCCGGCCCTGGCCGAGTCACCCAGCCCGGGGCCGGGGTATGCCGGCGGTGGCGACACGCGCTCCGCCGGGCAGGGGCCGGGCCTGCAGGGGTCCCCGCTCTACGCGATCGGGGGTGTGATCGCCATCGCCCTGGTCAGCATCGGGATCACCCTCCTCTACCTGAGGCTGACGCCGGCCGGGCCGAAGGATCCGCCAGCGGACGGCCCGGGGGCCGACTGAGCAATGGAGGGACGATCGACCCGGCTGGTCGTGCTGGTGGCCCTGGCCGTGGTCGCCATCGGCGTCGGGGCAGGACTGGCTTCGATCACGAACAACTCGGGGCGACCGGGCCCGAGTCCCTTGGTGTCGTTCGAGCTGGTCAGTCCGGGAACGTCGAATGGTCCAACAGGCAGCCCGGGCTCGTCGCCCGGCGCCAGCCCAACGACCGGTGCCAGCCCCACTCCAGGCCCGAGTGCCAGCCCGTCAGGCACGGCCGGCGCACCCACGAGCGCGGCAAGCTTCATCGCGGGCAAGTCGGTCGTGCCCATGGGCTGGCCGTTCGTTTCGACCGTCAAGGTGCGCTACGGCCCCGGCTTCGATGTCCTCCGGGTTGGAGCCGTCGAACCCTACAACATGATCTCGGGCGTATCGAAGTCGGGCGTGCTGCTGCGCGGCCACGACGGCCTCGACCTGCAGGTGCCGATCGGCACCGCCGTACTTGCCCCGTTCAGCGGCCTCGTGATCGACCCGGCGACCCACTGGCTGCCGTGGCTGCCCGCACGCTACGGCAAGGTGGTCGTCATCCAGAGCGATGAGCCGACGTCAGCGGGCTACAGCGTGATCCTGGTGCACCTCTCGGCGATCGGCGTCCCGATCGGCGCCCACGTCAACCGTGGCCAGGTTGTTGGCCTGACCGGGATCAGCGGCGATGCCGCTGGCACGATCCCGCACCTTCATCTCGAGCTGCGCGCGCCGTTCCTGATCCGGTACCGGGTCCACGGCGTCGTCCGCCAGGTCGATGCGTTCGACCCTCGCCCATCGCTCCTGGCAGCCGATCCGCACCACCCCTGACGGCCGCCGGAACGCGGCCCGGGAGCACGGCCGGAGGCCGTAGGTACGTTCGTCCTATTGGCAAGAACTGGTAGTTTCCCTAGGCTCCTCTGGACTTACCAATTCCTCCAGATGACGACCGTGACCATCGCCCCCACGCAACGACCGACCGACGCGACGCTTTCGGTGACGAAAGCCGCCCGACTGCTCGGTGTCCATCCGAACACGATCCGGGCCTGGAGCGACCAGGGCCGCCTGCGCTACTACCGGATCAATCCACGCGGCGACCGGCGCTATCGGTTGGGCGATCTTCAGCGATTCCTCGGAGCCGCTGCGGCAGCCGGCTCAACGGTCGGTCCGCGCGGCCGAGGTGGTCGACCTGCCCGCGCCGGATCCGCGGTCCAGCCGCCCGCCCGGACCGTCCTGGGCGCGAGCCACCCGCACCGGCATCGGGCGACCCTGCGCGGGGCGCCCGGGCGCACCGCGCTGAGCGACACCCTGGGTCCGCCCAGGTCAGCCCGCGACCGTGAACGTCACCTCCTCGACCTGCAGGTGTTCGCCGAGCTCGGCCAGCTGGCGTCGTCCGGACACGACCTCGACCTTACCCTGGGCCGAGCTGTCCACCTC
>JBBRIM010000229.1:0-4377 GCA_038221095.1 Candidatus Limnocylindrales bacterium | reverse complement strand
TCCAGTTCGGGCCGGTGAGCCGGAAGCCGCTGTTCCGGCGCCGCGGCGAGGAGCGGGCCGGCGAGCGACGCGTGGAGGCGGCGGCGCGCCGCCGGTCGGCCACCTCAGACCTCCACGATGACCGGGAAGACCATGGGCCGGCGCTTGGTCTGCTCGTACAGGTAGCGCGACACCCCGTCCTTGATCTGGACCTTGAGCAGGGCAATCTCGCTGATGTGGTTGCCGGGGTTGGCAATCGAGGACATCACCCGCTCGATCGCGCCGGGGATCAGGGGATCCTGCTCGTTGCCCTTGACGAAGCCCCGGGTGATGATCTCGGGCCGCCCGATGATCTTGCCGGTCTGCTTGTCGACGGTCACGACGATCATGAACATGCCGTCGTTGGCGAGGGCCTTCCGGTCACGCAGCACGATCTCGCCGACCTCGCCGACCGACAGGCCGTCAACGAAGACGTAGCCGGCCGGGACAGGCTGCCCGCGATGGCCGCTGCCGTCGTCGTAGATCTCGATCGGCGTGCCGTTCTCGATGATGAACACGTTGCCCGGGTCGACCCCGGTCTCGACCGCCAGCCGGCCGTGCTGGACCTGCATCCGGAACTCGCCGTGGATCGGGATGAAGTATTTCGGCTTGGTCAGGCCGAGCATCAGCTTGAGCTCTTCCTGGCTGGCGTGGCCGGAGACGTGGGCGCGCTTGATCGTGTGGTAGAAGACGTTGGCGCCGGCCTTGAACAGGTTGTCGATCGTCCGGCTGACGTATTCCTCGTTGCCCGGGATGGGGCTGGCGCTGACGATCACGGTGTCGCCCGGCTGGATCTCGACGAAGCGGTGGTCACGGTTGGCCATCCGGGCCAGACCGGCCATTGGCTCGCCCTGGGCGCCGGTGGTGGCGATCACCAGCCGTTCATTGCCCGGCTCGTTGATCCGATCCTTGGCCACGATCATGGCCGCGTCGTACTTGAGATAGCCGAGGTCGGTCGCGATCCGGAAGTTCTGCTCCATCGACCGGCCGATCACGGCCGTCTTGCGGCCGAACGAGGCGGCCGCATCGAGGACCTGCTGGACCCGGGCGATGTTGCTGGCGAAGGTGGCCACGATGACCCGCCCGTCGAGCGGCTCCATGATCTCGCGGAAGGCGTCGCCGACCGTCCGCTCGGACGGGGTGTAGCCCGGATTCTCGGCCCTCGTCGAGTCGGACAGGAGGCAGATCACGCCCTCCTCGCCGAGCCGGGCGAGGATGTGGAAGTCGGACAGCTTGCCGTCCACGGGGGTGTGGTCGAACTTGAAGTCGCCGGTGTGGACGACAACGCCAACCGGTGTGCGCAGGGCGATGCCCATCGCGTCGGGGATCGAGTGACCGATCCGGAATGGGATGACCGTGAACGGTCCGATCTGGATCTCGTCGCCCGGGTTGAGCGCCTTGAGCTCGTTGTTGTGGAGGCGATGCTCCTTGATCTTGTTGCCCAGCAGGCCCCGGGCCAGGGTCGAGGCGTAGACCGGGACGCCGGGGAACTCGGGCAGGATGTAGGGCAGCCCGCCGACGTGATCCTCGTGGGCGTGGGTGATCAGGAAGGCGCGCACATTGGCGCGGCGTTCCTTGAGGTAGGTAATGTCCGGGATGACGAGGTCGATCCCGAACATTTCCTCGTCGGGGAACATCAGGCCGCAGTCGATCACGACGATGTCATCGCCGTACTCGAAGACGTACATGTTCTTGCCGATCTCGCCGACCCCGCCGAGCGGGATGATGCGAAGCGGCTTTGTTTCAGATGCCATGGGGTGGTTGGTTCTTTCTCTCAGAAGAGGGTGAGTTGATCGTCCGGCACGGCCGGATCTGGGTTCGCCTGGAAGGCGGGATGGGGCACAGGTTCAGGGCTGGGTTCGAGCGGTCCCTGCCGTCGAAGCCGCGCATCGATGAGCGCGGCGGGGATTCGGGCGACGTCCTCGTAGCTGACCCGCTCGAGATCAGACGAGCGGAGGGCCGCGGCCGGGTGGTAGAGGGCAAAGGCGAGGGCGTTGGCGGCCCCCGTAGCGGGGTCGACCGGCCGGACCGTGCCGTGCGCCTGCGAGATCCGCTCGCCGGGCATGAACCGTCCGAGCGAGTGACGGCCGAGGGTGACCACTAGGGCCGGGTCGAGGATCTCCAGCTGGCGCCGCAGGTAGGGCACACAGGCAGCGATTTCTTCGGGCTCCGGGTCGCGGTTCTCGGGCGGCCGGCATTTCACGATATTGGTGATGAAGACATCCCCGCGCCGCCAGCCAAGTGTCGCCAGGAACTTCTCGAGGAGCGTCCCGGCTCGGCCGACGAACGGCCGGCCCTGGCGATCCTCGTTGTAGCCGGGGCCTTCACCGACGAAGACCACCTCGGTATCGGGACTGCCCTCCCCTGGCACGGCCAGCGTGCGGGTCTCGTGCAAGCGGCAGGCCGTACAGCTTCGAACCTCGGACGCGATCGCCTCGAGCGCTGCGGTGCGCCCCAGCTCGGTCATGCCGGCCGGCCGGAGCCGACCGGCTCACGCTCGGCCGCCGGCCTGATCCAGCCGGATTCGGCGATCAGCTCGGCGATCTCGACCGCGTTCGTCGCAGCGCCCTTGCGCAGGTTGTCGCTGACGACCCAGAACGCCAGCCCGCGATCACCCTCGACCGACGGGTCGTGGCGGACCCGGCCGACGAAGATCTCGTCCCGACCGGCTGCGTTGCTGGCGAGCGGGTAGACGTGGTTGGCCGGATCGTCCTGGACGATCACGCCGGGCACCGCCGCGAAGAGCGCCCGGGCCTGATCGGCGGTGATCGGATGGCGTGTCTCGACGTGGACCGCCTCGGAGTGACCGACCGATACCGGCACGCGGACGGCCGTACTGCTGATCCGGAGATCAGGCAGGTGCAGGATCTTGCGGCTCTCGCTCACGATCTTCCACTCCTCGCGGGTGTAGCCATTGTCGAGGAAGACGTCGATCTCGGGCAGGACGTTGAAGGCGATCGGGTGGGGATAGACGGAGGCCACCAGGGGCCGACCGGCAATGTGATCGGCGACCTGCGCCTCGAGCTCGGCCAGGGCATCGGAACCGGTACCCGAGACGGACTGATACGTGTCCACGATCACCCGCTCCAGGCCGACGCTGTCGCGCAGGGCCATCAGGACCGGGGCCAGTTGCATCGTCGAGCAGTTCGGGTTGGCGATGATCCCGGCATGACCGGCGGCATCGCCTGGATTGACCTGGCTGACGATCAGAGGGACGGCGGGATCCATCCGCCAGGCGTTCGAGTTGTCGATCACCGTGGCGCCCTCTCGGACGGCCACCGGGGCGAGATCCTCGGAGGCGGTTCCGCCGGCCGAGAACAGGGCGATATCGACTCCGGCAAAGGCTCCCGGCCGGGCTTCAAGGACAGCGTGGGCAACCCCGCCGACCAGGGCGGTCGTGCCGGCGGATCGACCGGACGCCAGCAGGCGCAACTCACGAATCGGGAACTCCCGTTCGAGCAGGACCTGGATCATCGCCCGACCGACGAGTCCCGTTGCGCCGACAACGGCGACGGTGAGCGGCTGGCGCGTCATTCGAGGCACGCCTCCACTGCGGTGGTCACTCAAGGGCACAGTCCGAGTATACCAGCGCCGATCGGCGCTCCCGGCGAGCGCGGCGGGATGCGGCGAGTCCGGTGGTTGCCCGGGTCGAACACGGCACGATGCCTCCCGGGTGACGGGGCCGGGCCTCCGAGCTGCCCTCACCGCGCGATCGACCCGCGTATACCTCCGGGGTTTCAGGAGCACGCTCCCGTGATCTCGGCCGAGCTCGTGGGGCGGGCGGGCGGCCAGCACATGCCGGCCCGCGTTCGCGGCGGGATGGATTTCGCCGAGGAGCTGCCTGGATCGGCGCCAGATCGTGCTCGCAGAGTGCCGCTGAAACACCGGGGGTATCCGCGAGACGGGACGTGCCCGGCCGCCTGCCCGGCGGAGCGCCGGCCGCCTGCCCGGCCACGTGTCCGGCCGCCAGGCCGCCTGCCCGGCGGAGTGCCGGCCGGCGGGCGGCCCGAATCAAGGGAGAACCCACCCGCCGGGCGCGACGAGTGGGTTCGGGGAATGGCTACGGAACCGTGCGCCCGGTCCCCGAAGAGGCCGGACGCATGGAATGGTGACTGGTTAGACCGTTTCCTTGGCGAGGTGGCGCTGCATGGCCGCCTTGCGCGAGAGGTTGACCCGGCCCTGACGGTCGACTTCGGTGACGACAACCATCACCTCGTCGCCAACCGACACGACGTCCTCGACGGTCGGGACCTGGTAGTCGGCCAGCTCGCCGATCCGGACGAGGCCTTCCTTGCCCGGCAGGATCTCGACGAATGCGCCGAAACCCATGATCCGGGTGACCTTGCCCAGGTACAGCGC
>JBBRIM010000228.1:0-4392 GCA_038221095.1 Candidatus Limnocylindrales bacterium | reverse complement strand
CCCTCGGCAGCATCCACACGATCGTGGCCCACCCGCCGACCACCACCCATCGCCAGCTCAACGATGCCGAGCTGGCCCTGGCCGGGATCGGCCCGGGCCTGCTGCGCTGCTCGGTGGGCCTCGAGGATTTCGAGGATCTCCGGTTCGACCTGGCCGGTGGCCTCGCTGCGGCCCAGCTCGCCGCGGCCCAAGTCGCCGCCGAGACCGTCGCCGGGGCCCAGGCCCAGCCTCCGGCCGCCGGGGCGGACGTCCTGCCCGTCGGCGCGTAGGAGATCCCCATCGCCACACTCGCGGCCGGCCGTGCCATCAGTCCCCGCGATCAACGCCTCTCACCACCGGCCCGGCTCGGGCTGGGCCTGTGGCGGCTGTTTACGTCGGTCAACTTCGCCGTCCTCCAGATCATCATCCTGGTGCTCGTCGGGCTGATCGGGATGACGATCGCCCAGCTGCCGTCGTTCGCCTTCCGGACCTCGGCCGACTACATCGCCCAGATGGAAGTGATCCACGCCAAGTACGACCCCGGGATCGGGGCAGGCGCGGTCGCCGTCCTCGAGCGGCTCCAGGCCTTCAATATCTTCACGGCCTGGTGGTTCAGCGGGTTGCTCGTGCTGCTCGTCACCTCGATCGTCGTGTGCACGCTCAACCGGACACCGAAGTTGTGGCGGACCTCGGCCGAGATCCGGGTGGTCCAGCCCGAGCCGTTCTACAACCCGATCCTGCCCGACCGGGCCGCCCTTTCGGGGGTGGATGTCGGGGCCGTCCGGGCGGCCCTGCGGCGATCTCACTTCCGGATCCGGGAAGCCGAGGTCGATGGGGTTCGCTACCTGTACGGGGACCGCCATCGCTGGACCAAGATGGCGACCCTGATCAGCCACCTCGGCCTGATCCTCTTCCTGGTCGCAGCGGCCGTCACCAGCCGGTTCGGCTTCGAGAGCGGGATCCTGCTGACCAACGGCGAGAGCCAGCCGGTCAGCGCGATCGGCTCGAAGGGCCTCCTCGTGGTCAAGAGCTTCGGCTTCGCCAACCCGACCGCGGCCGATGGAACCATCCTCGACTACACGACCGACCTGGCCGTCTACCGCGACGGCGAGCTGCTCGCCCGGAAGGTGATCCGGGTCAATGACCCGCTCTCGGTGGCTGGCTTCACCTTCCACCAGAACGGGTTCCGGGCAGCCCCCGACATCGTCATCCGGGATGCCCACGGCCAGCCCCTGTGGAACGGACCGGTGGCCCTCGATGACAGCGTGGCGGGCTCGCCGCACGGGGTGATGAGCGTGCCGGGCGAGAGCAACCTCGGCCTCGAGATGCTCTTGAGCAAGGCCAAGGACGGCACGAACGGCGTCCTCTTCCTGCCCTATCGAGCCACCGGCCTGAACCCGGACGGGACCCCGATCACCGCGTCGCTCAGCCCGTTCTTCGTGCCGATCGGCGGGGTCGCCGGCTCACCCGACACCGACTTCTATGTGCAACTCATTGGTGTCCAGAACGCGACCGTATTGGTGGCCAAGCAGGATCCCGGGCAGGCGATCGTCTGGTTTGCCTTCCTGAGCCTGATCACCGGCCTGCTGATCACCTTCTACCTGCCCCGCCGGCGAATCTGGGCCCGCCTGGACCCCGGCGGCGGACTGAAGATCGTCGGTCGATCGGACCGCTACGTTGACTTCCGGCGTGAATTCGGCCGCCTGCTCGACGACCTCGTTGCCGCCCGCCGTCCGAGCGTGGCCTCGAGCGGGGCTCCGGTCGAGGATCCGGTTGGGGGTTCGGCCGGGCCGGCCTGATCGAGGGTACGATCAGCTCGATCGCACCAAGCACCAACAAGGAGTGTCCAGTTGGCCGACAAGGACAAGGACAAGGACAAGGACAAGGAAGCCGCCGTGATGGACACGATCGACGCCGCCGCGGCGAGCGGGATCCGGTTCATCCAGCTCCAGTTCACCGACATCATGGGCATCGTCAAGGGTGTGACGATCCCGATGCACCAGCTCAAGGGCTCGGTCAAGCACGGAACGTGGTTCGACGGCTCGTCAATCGAGGGCTTCACCCGGATCGCCGAGTCGGACCAGTACCTGATGCCCGACATGTCCACCTTCGCCGAGATTCCCTGGCAGAAGGGCAGCGGTCCGCGCGGGACCGCCCGGATCATCTGCGACGTGTTCACCCCGGGCGGCCAGCCGTTCGTGGGCGATCCACGCTTCGTGCTCCGGCGCCAGGTGGAGCGGGCGGCCAGGATGGGTTACATCGTGAACACGGGCCCCGAGCTCGAGTTCTTCCTGTTCCGGCGCGGTGAGGACGGCGCGATCGAGCCGCTCCCGCACGACCAGGCCGGCTACTTCGACTTCTCGAGCGACCTGGCTCAGGAGATCCGCCAGGACATGGTCGATGCCCTCGAGGCGTTCGGGATCCGGGTCGAGGCCGCCCACCACGAGGTTGCCGTTGGCCAGCACGAGATCGACTTCGAGTACAGCGACGCGCTGCGCACCGCCGACAACGCGGTGACCTTCAAATTCGCCCTCAAGGCGATCGCCCAGCAGCACGGCCTGTACGCAACGTTCATGCCCAAGCCGATCCACGGGATCAACGGTTCGGGGATGCACACCCACCAGAGCCTCTTCTCGATCGCCGAGCAGCGCAACGCGTTTGCCGATGCCTCAAACCCGTACGGACTGTCGGACCTCGCCCGCTCGTACATGGCCGGGATCCTGGCCCATGCCCGGGGGATGATCGCGGTCCTGGCGCCGCTGGTGAACTCGTATAAGCGGCTCGTGCCGGGCTACGAGGCACCGACGTATCTCACCTGGGGCCGGACGAACCGCTCGGCGCTCATCCGCGTGCCGATGGTCTCGCCGGGCAAGTCCGTGGAGGGTACCCGGGCCGAGGTGCGCTGCCCGGATCCGTCCTCGAACACGTACCTGGCGTTCACCGCGATGATCGCGGCCGGCCTGGACGGGGTCGAGCGCGGGCTCAAGCTGAGCGAGCCGGTCGAGGAGTCGCTCTTCGAGATGGACGCGGCCCGAATCGCCGAGAAGGGGATCAAGGAGCTGCCGGGTACGCTCGGCGAGGCCCTCGACGAGCTCGAGCGCGACGAGGTGATCCGCGAGGCCCTCGGCGAGCACGTCCTCAACCACTTCCTCGACGCCAAGCGTGCCGAGTGGGACGACTACCGCACCCAGGTCTCCGACTGGGAAATCGACCGCTACCTCGAGCAGTTCTAGGGCTGCCTGCCGCTTCCTGGGCCGGGCGGCGGGCCAGGGCGCGGGCTCGCCGTCCCGGCTGGCCCCCGCCCCCCGAAGCTCTCTGGGCGCTTCTTGGGCCGCTGATACCCGCCACGTTTCAGAGGCACACTCCGCAGTCGTTCGAGCCCGTCCCGAGCAACTTCGGAGCCATATTCATCCCGGGCCACGCTCAGCCCGGCATCTTCCGTGGAGCCGGCATCGTGAAAGCGTAGACAACGGCCAGTGCAGGCCGTCAGTGAAACATGGGGGGTATGCCCGAACCTCCCAAACCCCTCGACCCAGCGACCGAGCTCCGTTCGGCTCCTTCGGCCCGTTTGGCCCCTTCGGCTCCTTCGGCCCGTTTGGCCCGCGCGACGCAGCACGAGCTCGCCGGGCGGCGGCGTTCGACTGTCGTTGCGGTCCGCCTGGGCACCGCCCTGCGCGACGCACGTGAGGCGGCATCGCTTGGGCAGCGGGAAATCGCGCGGCGTGCCGGGATCTCGCAGGTCCACGTCAGCCGCCTCGAACGGTGCTTAGGAGCCCCATCGAGTCTTGCGACCTGGGCTCGTGTTGCCGCCGCGATAGGTGAGGACCTCGTCGCTTACCTCGAGCACGCCCCGGGCGCGGACCGGCCGCGGGACATCGAGCACCTCAAACGACAGAGCGCGATGGTCTTGTTTGCGACGCCGGGCGGCTGGCGCTCGCTGCCGGAATTTGCCGTCGATCCTCGGTCGCCGCGGTCCCGCTCGATCGACATCGTGCTCATCCGCGAGCGAACCCGCGAGGCCGTCGTCACCGAGATCTGGGACTGGTTCGCGGATGTCGGAGCCGGATTTCGGAGCCTCGACGGGAAGCGGGTAGCACTCGCTGACCTGCTCGATCGACGGCCGAATGCGGGCAGACAGCCCTGGAACGTTCGATCGCACTACATCGTTCGCAACACCCGGCGGAATCACGCCCTCGTTCGCGAGCTCGGACCGCTCTTCGCGGCACGATTCCCCGGGTCGTCTCGCCACTGGATCAGGGCCCTCACCCAGCCTGATATCGCGCTTCCAGCGGGCGACGGCCTGCTGTGGAGCGACCGCACGGGCGCGATCTTGCAGGGGAGCCGTCTTCGTGTCCCTGGCAACGAACACCGCTGATACCGAACATGTTTCAGGAGCCTTCCCGCGGGTCGGGC
>JBBRIM010000227.1:0-4409 GCA_038221095.1 Candidatus Limnocylindrales bacterium | reverse complement strand
GATCCCGGTCAGGCCGGTGGGATGACTACCGGAGGGCGGCCGGTCAGCGCGCTTGGTCGCGGCCGGGCGTCCGGCGACGCTTCCACAGGGCGCGGGGTACGGCGACGATGACGAGGATCACCAGACTGGCCGCGCCGATCGTGATGACTGCG
Organism: Candidatus Limnocylindrales bacterium; assembly: GCA_038221095.1. Classification (GTDB taxonomy): domain Bacteria; phylum Chloroflexota; class Limnocylindria; order Limnocylindrales; family CSP1-4; genus Palsa-1033. Next base: position 4,257 of record JBBRIM010000227.1, on the reverse strand, counting down.
GTCCTGAGCAGGGTCACCGCGGCATTCTGCGGCGCACGCCTGGTTTGGGCCAGCAGGCAGCCCAAGCGTCCGGGCTTCAGCGGCATTTGCTAACGTCCCCAGGTGAGTGCCGGGGACCTGTTCGACGCGATTCGGGCCGGCGATCTGGCTCGGGTTGATCGCCTCCTGACAGCGCGGCCGTACCTGGCCGGGGCGAGCGACGCGAGCGGGCTGAGCGCCGTCACGGTGGCGGCGTACTCGGACCAGCGGGCCATCCTCGAGCGTCTCCTGGCGGCTCGGCCAGACCTCGACCGGTTCGAGGCAGCGATCGTGGGCGACCTCGCACGCCTCGGCGAACTGTTGGATGAGGCCGATACGGAGCCCATCGACCAACGTTCCGGCGACGGGTTCACGGCACTCCACCTCGCCGCGTTCTTCGGACGGCTGCGAATTGCCCAGGAACTGCTCGACCGGGGCGCCGACCCGAAAGCCTGGGCTGCGGGGGTGCTGCGGGTCCAGCCGCTCCACAGCGCCTGCGCCGCGGGGCATGAACAGATCGCCCGGCTGCTGGTCGAACGTGGCGCCGAGCCGGATGAGCCCCAGGATGGCGGCGTCACTCCGCTCCACGCAGCCGCCCAGAACGGGATGGGCCCGCTGTGCGACTTCCTGATCCAGCACGGCGCGAACCCGCGATCACTGACCGAGGATGTCCTGACTCCAGCCGACCTGGCCGAGCGCGCGGGACACCTCGGGCTGGCCGCGCACCTCCGGTCGGTTGGCGCACGCTGACCCATGGTGCAGCCGAGCCCGATTCGGGCGCGGAACCGATTGTTCCGGGATATCGGCCCACCCGCTGGTAGACCAGGACATCGGGCCGGATCTCGCGCTCGGGTCAGGTCCCGGGCCGACTCACGGGTCGATTCGTGCTCAACCCGGCCTCACCCAGCGAGCTCCAGGGGTTGAACACGGCACGATCGTTCCGGAGCAACGCGGGGGCCGATACACCGGACGAAACCCGCCGGTTCAGGGACCGCCGAAACCGGCCCGATCGTTGTCGAGTACCACGCGGGCTGGTAAACGCCAAGAATCAGCCCGACCCCGCTCCCCGCGGTCCCTCCCACTCCCACGCCCCCGCCAAGGCCACTCCCCGCGGCCACTCCCTGCGGCCACTCCCCACCCCCCCGCTACGGAGCCCTCAGGCCGGCGTCGCCACCCAGGTTGGGAGCTCGCGCGCGAGCGTGGCCAGCGGCAGCGAGCCATGGCCGAGAACCGCATCGTGGAACGCGCGCAGGTCGAAGGCCGACCCATCCCGCGCCTCGATCTCGGCCCGCAGTCGCTCGATCTCGCGCTGACCCACCTTGTACGTCAGGGCCTGGCCCGGCCAGCAGATGTAGCGATCCGTTTCGATGACCGCGTCGGTTTCGCTCAGGCCGGCCGAGCGCAGGAAGTCGATCGAGCGCTGGCGCGGCCAGCGCAGGGCGTGCAGGCCGGTATCCACGACGAGCCGGGCGGCCCGCCAGGCCATTGCGTCAAGCATCCCGAACCGCTCGGCCTCGTTCCGGAAGAGGCCCATCTCGTCGGCCAGCCGCTCCGAATACAGGCCCCAACCCTCGACATAGGCGCCGCCGACGAGCCGCGAACCGAGCCGTCGGAACGTGCTCAGGCGCTCGTTCTCCATCTCCATCGCGATCTGGAAATGGTGGCCGGGGACGGCCTCGTGATAGGTGGTGCTGGCCAGCTTCGAGTAGGCCCGCGAGGGCAGGTCGTAGGTATTGGCGTAATAGACGCCTGAGCGCGACCCGCTGAGGCTCGGTGGGTAGTAGTAGGCGAAGGGGCTGTCCTTCTCCTTGTATTCCTCTACGGCGCGAACCTCGCAGCCGGCCCGCGGCAACGTCCCGAAGTAGCGCGGCGCCAGGGCCATCGCTCGTTCGATGTCTTCGCGGGCCCGGCTGAGCAGCTCCGCAGCCGTCTGCGGGACATTGCTCGGATCGACGGCGAGATGGTCGCGGTAGGCGGCGGTGTCGTCGCCGAAGCCCTGCGTCCGGGAGATGACCCGGCGCTCGGCCTCGATCTGCTCGATCTCTTCGAGGCCGATCCGGTGGAGGTCGGCCGGCTCAAGCGGCAGGGTGGTCCAGGCCAGGATCTGGGTCCGGTACAGGGCGTCCCCGTTGGGGGCGGACCACAAGCCCGGATCCTCGCGGCTGGCGGCCAGGTAGTCGCCCCGGAGCGCGTCGAGGAACGCCCGGTCGGCCGGGATCACCTCTTCCCGGACGACGGCCAGGACGCGGGCCCGGTCTGCTTCGTTTGCGACCTTGGCCATCGAGACCACGACCGACTCCTCGGCCGGTGTCTCGAGCAGGCGCTCGAGCTGGGCGATCGTTCGCTCGGTGACGATCCGGGGGGCCGTCAGGCCCGTTTCGATCCCCTCTCGGAGGAGGGCGATGTTGGCGGCCATGTAGGCCGGGTACGCCCGGAGCCGGGTGAGGAACCGCTCAAGGCGCTCCGGCGTATCGGCCTGCTGGAAGGTGGCGATCGTCGGCAGGAGCGTCTGCGGGCCGCCCATCTGGTCGACCGGGCGAAGCAGGTCGACCCGCTGGTCGTCCTGCTCGATCGCGAGCTCGCACACGACCCGGACCATGTCCAGGGTGATCCGGTCCTCGAGCGACTGGCTCTCGGGGTCGATCGCCATGGCCTCGCGCAGGGTTGCCTCGGCAACCTCCCGGGCGCGGATCCGGCCGATCGGGCTGGGGTCCTCAAGCCGGTCGTCGTAGCGCTCGTCGCCGTAGATCGTGGCGGTCGTCGGGTTCTGCTCGAGGATCGCTTCCCAGAACCGGTCGGCGACGAGGTTGACCGGGCTGGACGGGTCGAACTGGGTCACACTGGCCTCCATGACGGAGTCGGGCGATGGCGGCGTCCGGATACCCGAACGCGAGTGGCCCTCAGCGTACCCGATTCGTCCCCCGGGTCAGCCCTCGAAGAGCGTCGTCTGCTCGCCTGATTGACGCTCGACGACCGGGTCCAGGCCAAGGTACGGCTCGAGCTCGGCCAGTGACGGTTGCTCGCGTTCGGCGAATGCCCGCAGGTGGTTCGCCTTGATGATGTGCCAGTTGCCGGTCTCGAGGGCCGAGCGAAGCAGCGGCGACCGCTCGAGCTTGTAGCGAATCAGCTCGGTCCGCTCTGGGGCAACGACCAGGAACCGGACGAGATCCGGGTCCGCCGGGATCTGGCCGCCGCGGCGCAGGAGGGGCTCGCCGAGCATCGCCGTCCACTCCACCTCGAACAGCATCGTGACCCGGGCCCGGAAATGCCAGGTCACGTCGACCTGGTCGATCAGTTCGGCCCGGGCGCGTCCAACATGGGGCGGCCCGGAGCGGAACTCGGAGTCGTCGAGCCAGGCCGAGAGGTTGCGCCGGCCAAGCCGATGGGCCTGCTCGCGGCTCGAGATCCAGACCCGAAGGCCCAGCCGATGGCCGAGATTGGCGAGCTCGGCGATCAGCTCGCTGTGCCCCTGCGACCGCGTCAGCAGGTCATCCGAGGTGACGATCCGATCGGGTGTGCTGGCCAGGCTGCGGTAGCTCTCGAGGCAGGCTCCGACAAGCGTCTCGTCGGGCAGGTCGTGGCCGGTGAAAAGGCCGGCGATCCGCTCGTTGAACGCGGACTCGGACAAGCGGCCCGCGGTCGACAACAGGCTGAAGACGGACCACTCGACCCGGTCGGCAAGGGGCAGCGCAGCGGCCGCGACGTCATCCCGGTCGGTCAGCCACCAGCGGCCCGGCTCGATCTCCCGGAGTCGGCGGTGGTCGGGCCGGGTAAGTTCGTCCCGGACGAGCGCGAGCAGGCGTTCGACCCGGTCGGCGGCAACTGCCACCTCGGGTGCCCGCACGGATTCGGATCCGGTCGAGGCCGGCGACCCGCGCAGCGACCCGAACGAGCCACGCGGTGACGATCGGGCGGCCGAGTCGGCTTCGGGCCCGGTCGCCGGTCGCTCGGGCGCGTTGGGGGGCCTGGGATGGTCGGCGGGCCGATCGTCCCGGCGTCGGTCGTCGGCCAAGCCGGCCTGGTCCGAAACCGCCGAGCCGCCGTCGTTCGCCCCGCCATCGACCTCTGGGGCGACCAGCCGGCGAAGGTGGCCGGCCCGGTCGAGACCGACCAGGATCTCGCCCAGCAGGCGCTCGGTGCGGGCGGGCTCACCACGGGCCTGCAGGATCGCAACCGCTGTCTCGGTGACGGTCCGGGCCACCTCGGCCTCGGAGAACCGGCCCCGGTCGAAGCGCTCCG
>JBBRIM010000226.1:0-4410 GCA_038221095.1 Candidatus Limnocylindrales bacterium | reverse complement strand
CCAACACCCAGAGCGTGGTGTTCACCGATACGTCGATCAATGCCAGCTCGTGGTCGTGGGACTTCGGCGACGGATCGGCCCTGGTCACCACCGAAAGTCCGACCCATGCCTATGCCGCCGCCGGCACGTTCAACGTGACGCTCACGGCCACCAATGCCACGGGCAACAACGCGATCACCCACGCCGTGCTGGTGACCGCGGCCCCGTGGGCCACCGACGACTTCACCCGCACGGTCAGTGCTGGCTGGGGCAGCGCCACCCTGGGCGGAGCCTGGTCGCTCGTGGGGACGGCCGCCGACTTCAACGTCAACGGCACGAAGGGCACGATCAACATCGGCACGGCCGGCGCCTCGCGCGGGGCGTACCTGGGCACGCCGGCCACGAACGTCGACGAGACGTTCACCTTCTCGACGAACACCCTGCCGGTTGGCAGCCACGAGTACCTCTACGCGATTGCCCGACGCCAGAGCAACCTGGTCGAATACGCTGCCAAGATCCGGCTGGCCACGACGGGCGGTGTCTATGTCGCCATCAGCCGGTTCAACGGGAGTGAGAACGTGGTCGTCGCGGAGCACCAGGTCGCCGGCCTCACCGAGACGGCCAACCAGGTCTTCAACGTCCGGTTCACCGTGACCGGCTCGACGCCAACGTTGCTCCAGGTCAAGGTCTGGGCCAGCGGCACGACCGAGCCAATCGCCTACAGCCTGACCGGTTCCGACAGCGATCCATCCGTCCAGGGCGCCGGTGGTGTCGGAGTCCGGGCCTACATCGGCGCGGCCAGCACGGACGCACCCGTGCTCTTCTCGATCGATGACTTCCGGGCAGACCGGCTGTGACAACCGGGTGAAGCCCGCCAACCGGCCGACGGCCATCACGATCGTCGGCGCCGGTACCCGATTTCTCAGCGGGATGAGCTACTACACGATCCGGCTGGCGAACGCCTTCGCCAGCCGGCATCGTGTCAGCGTGATCACGATGCGCCGGCTCCTGCCCGCCCGTTTCTATCCGGGCCGGGACCGGATCGGTGCGCCGCTGACCCGGCTCACCTACGAACCCACGATCCAGGTCCACGATGGGGTGGACTGGTTCTGGTTCCCCAGCTTGCTGGGTGCCCTGGTCAACCTCGTCCGGCGCAAACCGTCGGTGATCGTCTTCCAGTGGTGGACCGGGACGGTGCTCCACAGCTACCTGTTCCTGGCCCTGGCCGCCCGGCTGGCCGGGGCCCGCGTGGTGATCGAATTCCACGAGATCCTGGACACCGGTGAGGATGCGATCCCGTTCGCGAAGCACTACGTCGATCTCGTCGCCCCGCTCTTCGTCCGACTGGCCGCCGGTTACGTGATCCACTCCGAGGCCGATCGGGCCGCCCTGCAGGGTCGCTACCGGCTGGGCGGTCGGCCGGTCGCGGTGATCCCGCACGGCCCGTACGACCACTACCGTGGTTCTGTCGGGGGGACCGTCCGGGCGGCACCGGCCGAGGCCCTCAACCTGCTCTTCTTCGGCGTGATCCGGCCATTCAAGGGCCTCGAGGACCTGGTCGCTGCGTTCAACGCGCTGCCGCCCGATCGAGTCGGGGGCTACTGGCTGACCGTTGTCGGGGAGACATGGGAGGGTTGGACCCTGCCCATCGAGATGATCGAGTCGAGCCCATACCGCGATCGGATCAGCCTGGTCAACCGGTACGTCCACGATGACGAAGTGGCGGCCTTCTTCGCCGCGGCCGACGCGGTGATCCTGCCCTATCACCGATCCTCGGCCAGCGGCCCAGCCCATACCGCGATGAGCCACGGCCTGCCCATGGTGATCACCGAGGTGGGCGGCCTGCCCCATGCGGTGGCCGGCTACGACGGCGCGATCCTCGTCCCGCCGCACGACCCGCCGGCCCTGCTGGCCGCCATCGAGCGCCTTCCCCCGATGCGCGGGACCCGCTACGCCGACCCGCATTCGTGGGAACGGACCCTCGACCGTTACGACACGCTGTTTGCCGAGATCGGCGCCGGCCCGCACGGCGGCGACGTGTAGGATCAGCGATCACATGACCAAAACGGGGGTCGTGGGGCTTGTTACCCCGCGCTATGCACCGGCAATCGGCGGGGTCGAACGACACGTCGAGGAGCTCGCGCGCGGGTTGCTTCGACGAGGCATCCCGGTCGAAGTGATCACCACCGATCCAACCGGACGTCTTGCCTCGCACGAGAACATCGATGGGATCCCGGTCCGGCGCTTCCGGACGATCGGCAACGATGGCGTCTTCTTCCTGTCGCCGGGTCTCGCCCGCTGGCTTCTCGCCAACGCCGATCGCTACGCCGTGGTCCATGCCCATTCCTATCACACGCCGCTGTCGCTGGCCGCGGCCATTGCCGCCCGGCGCCGGCACGTACCGTTCGTCTTCACACCGCACTACCACGGCACCGGCCATACGCCGCTCCGGGCGGCGCTGCACCGCCCCTATCGGCCGATCGGCGCGCGGGTCGTCCACGCTGCCCGCCGGGTGATCTGCGTCTCGGGCTCCGAGCGCGACCTGATCCAGCGCGACTTCGGCCTGGATGTTCCGACAAGCGTGATTCACAACGGGGTGGACGTGGCCCAGCTGCTGGCCGTCCCACGCCGCCGTGATGGTCCCGGAACCCTTGTACTTTCGGTCGGTCGGATCGAGCCGTACAAGCGATTAGACTTGCTCGCCACGTCGGTCCCGGGCCTGCCCCGTGATGTCAGGGTCGTCGTGGTCGGCGATGGACCCGACCGGCCTCGCCTCACCGAACTGGTGCGCACACTCGGAGTTGAAGACCGGATGACCTTGACGGGGACGTTGTCCCAGCCAGAGCTGCTCGAGCGATTTCGATCGGCCGACGTCTTCGTCAGCCTGTCGACGGCCGAGGCGTTCGGCCTGACCCTGCTCGAAGGCGCGGTGGCCGGGGCCGCTGTCGTCGCGACCGACCTGCCGGCCCATCGCGAGGTCGCCGGGCTGCTGCCGGCCGGCGCCATCCGGCTGATCCCAACGACCTCGACCTCGACCGAGGTCGGAGCTGCCATCCTGGCCGCAGCAGGCGATCGGGCCTTGCTCGACGCGAGCGGTTCAGGCGATCCGGCCCAGTGGGCCGTGCCCAGCTGGGATGGCATGGCCGGCCAGGTGCTCGATGTCTACCGCTCGATTGCCCGGACTGCGCACCTTGGCGCGGCAGAATGACGTCGGCCCAGGAGGAAGCGCCCGAACCGACGGCGCCGTCGTCGGCAGATGTCCTGACCAGCCCGCCGACCGGGGACGGGCTGGGCTGGTTGCCCCGGCTCGCCTGCATCACGGCCCTCGGCCTGCTCCTCGTGGCCCTCGGCAACACCTTCGCCCGGTTCGGGGCGACCGGCTTCGAGCTCCTCTACTACCCCGGCCTCGGCCTGGTGATCCTGCCCAATGCCGTCCGGCTCATCCGGCCGGAACCGCGCCGGAGCGAACGAATCGGCCTGGTGCTGATCCTGGGTGGGGCGCTCTACCTCGTGAAGGTCCTCCACGATCCCCTCGCCTTCACGTTCTCGGACGAGTTCATCCAGCTCCGTAACATCCTCGATGCGATCGGCTCGAACCACCTGTTCAGCCGCAACCCGCTCCTGCCGACGACGTCGTACTACCCCGGCCTCCAGGCGGTCGCCGCCTCGATCGCCGACGTCAGCGGCCTGGGAGCCTTCCCCAGCGGCCTGCTCGTCCTGGGTGCGGGCCGGCTGATCCTGGCCCTCGGGATCTACATCTTCTTCGAGGTGGCCGGACGGTCACCCCGGCTGGCCGGCCTGGCGGCCGCCCTGTACATGGCCAACCCGAACTTCATCTTCTTCGGTGGCCAGGTGGGCTACGAGTCGCTGGCGCTGCCGCTCGCCGTGATGGTCCTGGTGATCGCGGCGGCCCGCTCCGGAATCGCCGCCTTCGGGGACCCCGCCGATCTGCCCCTTCGGCGAGGGCTGACCGTGATGGCGATCCTGGCGATCGCGGCGATCGTCGTGACCCACCACGTGACGTCGGTGGCCCTGGCCGGATTCCTGACCGCGTGGACGATCGTGGCCTACCTGACCCGTCGCCATCGCGAGGACGGCCCGGGTCCGGCCGACCTGGCAATCGTGGCGATCTTCGGAGTCCTCCTGTGGACGATGACTGTGGCCAGCCCGGTGATCGCCTATCTCGGCCCGGTCATTGCCCGGGCGGTGGGCAACGGGGTGAGCCTGATCACCCTCCAGTCGCTGCCGCGCAACCTGTTCACCTCGGGCACCGGCGCGATTTCGCCGGCCTGGGAGCGGATCTTCAGCCTTGCCTCGGTCGTGTTCGTGCTGCTCGGCCTGATCCTCGGACTGGTCCGGGTGTGGGCGAAGCATCGCCGTGAGGCCCTCATCGTCACGCTCGCCCTCGGCGCGATGATCTACCCTGCAACG
>JBBRIM010000225.1:0-4441 GCA_038221095.1 Candidatus Limnocylindrales bacterium | reverse complement strand
CGACCCGACCGCCCAGGCGGACCGCCTCGCGCACGTTGTGGGTGACGAACAGGACAGTCAGGCCGGTCTCGGTCCAGAGCCGCTCGAGCTCCTCGTGGAGGAGGTCCCGGGTGATCGCGTCGAGTGCCCCGAATGGCTCATCCATCAGCAGGATCCGGGGATCCTGGGCGAGCGCCCGGGCGAGGGCCACGCGCTGGCGCATTCCCCCCGACAGCTCGTGCGGTCGAAGACCGCCGAAACCGGTCAGGTGGACCCGGGCGAGCAGGTCGGCGACGGCAGTGTGGCGCTGGCGCGGACCAACGCCGCGCAGCCGAAGGGCCAGCTCGACATTCTCGGCTGCGGTCAGCCAGGGAAAGAGCGCGGCCTCCTGGAAGATCAGGCTCGGTCGCCCGTCCTGGACCTCGACCATACCGCTGGTTGGCTGGTCGAGTCCGGCGACGAGGTTCAGCAGGGTCGTCTTGCCACAGCCGGAGGCGCCCAGCAGGCAGGTGAACGAGCCCTCGGCCACGGCCAGGTCCAATCCGTCCAGGGCGAGGACCGAGGTCGGACCACGCCCATAGACCTTGGTAACCCCGCTGAGCCGGATCGCCGGCCCGCTGGCGACCGCAGACGCATTCGCGCTCAACGTGACCGGCACCGGGTTCATCAACCGCCGACCATCGGCTGGCCGCTCGCGCTGAGAACGGCGTTGAGGATCGTCAGGTCGTAGATCCCGGTCAGGTCGACGGTCTTGAGCAGGCCGATCTTGACCGCGTTGTCGGCCGAGATCCTGATCGACGACTCGATCGGGTCGACGGTGAACGACAGGTTCTTCCAGGCTGCCTGGATGACGGCATCGCTGAGGCTGCCGCCGGTGATCGCCTTGATCCCCTGGTTGGTGAGGGTCTCGGCCTGGGCCGGGTCGCTCTTGATCAGGGCCGCGGCCTGGACCTCAGCCCGGAGGAGCGCCTTGATCGCGTCCGGGTGGGCCGCCAGGAAGTCGGTACGTACGAGCAGGATCGTCGTCGCGAACTGGCCCTGGGGCCACAGGTCCGCTTCGTTGACGAGGACCGTTCCGTGGCCCTCGATGACCAGCCGGGACGCCCATGGCTCGGGCAGCCAGGCGCCGTCGATTGCGCCGGTCTCGAACGCTTGAAGGGTCAGGGCATTGTCCTGGGGCACGATCGACACGTCGCCGCCGCCCTTCGTGTCGGTCGTCAAGCCCTGCCCGAGGAGCCAGGTCCGCAGCGCAACGTCCTGGGTATTGCCCAGTTGGGGCGTCGCAATCTTCTTGCCCTTCAGGTCGGCGGCGGAGGTGAGCCCGGGCTTGACCACGAACAGGGCGCCCCCGGAGGTGGCACCGGAGATGATCTTCACGGCGCCGCTCGACTTGACGAAGGCATTGATCGCCGGACTCGGTCCGATGTAGGTCGCATCGATCGCACCCGACAGGAGCGCTTCCGATGCGGATGATCCCGCATTGAAGGTCGAGGTCTTGAGGGTGACGCTCGGGCCGAGGGCCCTGGCGAAGATCCCGCCCTGGATCCCGACGATCCCGGTCGCATGGGTGATATTCGGGAAGTAGCCAAGGCGAAGGGTGACCGGCGCCTGGGCCGTACTCGAGCCGGGGCCGGCCGCCGCTGGACTGGCGCTGGTGTTGCAGGCCGCGACGGCGAGGATGGCGATCGCTGCCAACCAGATCCGGCCGGGGAAAGGCGCGTGGCTCCGTCGAGGCATCGGACGATGGCTCCGGAATCGGGCGATCAGAGCTGGTCGCCGCGTGACCCGCAGTATAACTCCTACTAGTCCGCTAGGACTACTAGGTCACTGGCCAAACGACGACTTGGTGGTGCTGGGACGCACCCTTGTGCCTTGGGCGGGGGCGTGACCGGCGGCGAGGCCGCGGGGCAAGCGACACGAGGCTCAGGAAGTTGCTGCGCCGATCGCCCCAACCACGACGCCGAGGGCACTGATCGCCAGGCCCACCACGATCAAGACCCGCAGGCTGGGCGGGTCATCGGGCAGGTTGCGTAGCCGGCGGGTTCCGCTCCAGAGCAACCCGACCAGCAGCACGGTCAGCCCGATGCCGATCAGCCCGAAGCCGATCGCCAATCCCAGGTGTGCCTGGACCTGCTCCAACTCGGTCTCCCAGCGGAACGCCTGATCGCGTCTCATCTTGCGCGCCCGCTGCGGTTGGTGCTGGTCGCCCGAGACGCGGGTAGGATGGGCGTCTGCCACGAATCCGATGCTTGAACGCGACGGAATCGGGCGGCCCAGGACTGATGGCTACTGGGCGTCGGGAGTCCGATCTGCGACTCTCTGCCGGTCCTCGCGTCTGATTGATGGAGTCACCCACGAAACGCCCTGATCGAGTCGCCCAGGCGCCCGGGCGCTCGCGCCGCTTCGCCCTCCGAGGAGCTGCCTTCCAGGCGCTCCTGTTGATCCTGCTCGCCGGAGCCTGGCCGACGGCCGCCGCGGCAGCCGGACCGGCGCCTGCGACGAGTCCGATCGTCCCCGCGGCTGCTGCAAATCCGGTCCTAGCGGCGACCCGCGCCCTCTGCCCGCCGGCCTCGCCCGGTTACGTGGCCTGCCTCGCGCTGGTCCGCACGGACATCACGCCCCTGGCCCAGGCAAACGTCGGCCCGAACGTCAGCCCGGCCGGCTACGCGCCCAGCGACCTGGTCTCCGCCTATGCACTGCCCAGTGCGGCGTCCGGTGCCGGGACCGGCACGACGGTCGCGATCGTTGACGCCTTTGACCTGGCAACCGCCGCCAGCGACCTCGCTACGTATCGCAGCCAGTTCGGTCTGAGCCCGTGCACGACGGCGAGCGGCTGCTTCCGGAAAGTCGATCAGAACGGTGGGACCACATACCCGGCTGTCGACGTCAACTGGGATGGCGAGATTGCCCTCGACATCGAGATGGTCTCGGCCACCTGCCCGAACTGTCACATCCTGCTCGTCGAGGCCAACTCAGCATCCATGGACGACATCGGGGCGGCAGTCGACACCGCCGTGAGCCTCGGCGCCAAGGTCATCTCGAACAGCTATGGCGGCCCGGAGTTCTTTGGAGAGAGCTTCTACGATGGCCACTACAAGCATTCGGGCATCGCGATCACGGTCAGCAGCGGTGACGCGGGCTACGGAGTGCAGTACCCGGCAGCCTCGCCCTGGGTCACCTCGGTCGGCGGAACCCGGCTGTCGACCGCCGCCAATGTCCGCGGCTGGACCGAGTCGGCATGGTCCGGCGCCGGCAGCGGCTGCTCGGCTTTCGAGGCCAAGCCGTCCTGGCAGTCGGATGGCGGGTGTGCCAATCGCACGGTCGCCGACGTCTCGGCCGTCGCCGATCCATCGACCGGGGTCGCCGTGTATTCGGTGTCGCAGAACGGTTGGGTCAAATACGGCGGGACGAGTGTCGCCGCGCCGGTCGACGCGGGGATCTACGCGCTGGCAGGGAGGCCGGCGGCCGGGACCTACCCGGTCAGCTACCTCTACGCCCAGTCTGGTCAACTCAATGACGTGACCAGCGGCTCGAACGGCAGTTGTGGAGGTATCTACCTCTGCACCGCGGGCGCGGGCTACGACGGTCCAACCGGACTGGGCACGCCGAACGGGACCGGTGCGCTCGTGGCGAACGTGGCCCCGGGCCCGCCGACCACGGTCAGCGCGGTGGCCGGCAATATGACGGCGTTGGTCAGCTGGCACGCCGCGAACGCCAATGGACACCCCATCACCGGCTACACCGTGACATCGGCGCCCGGTGCGAGGACCTGCACCACTGCCGGAACCTTGAGTTGCACGGTGAGTGGGCTGACCAATGGAATCCCGTACACCTTCAGCGTCACCGCCACGAACTCGGTCGGGACGGGGCCGCCATCGGCGTCCTCCGGAGCCGTGATCCCGGCCACCGTACCCGGTGCGCCCACCGGTGTGGCCGGCACGCCGGCCGACGGCTCGGCCCTGCTCAGCTGGTCGGCGCCGGCGTCGAACGGCGGCCGGGCAATCAGCGGCTACACGGCGACGTCATCACCTCTCGGCAGAACCTGCACCACCAGCGGGACCCTGGGCTGTACGGTCGTCGGCCTGGTCAATGGGACGCCCTACACCTTCACGGTCACGGCGACCAACCCGGTCGGGACCGGGCCGGCCTCTGCCGCGTCGTCCGGCGTGACGCCCGTCGCCGTGGCTGGCGCTACCTACGTCCCGGTCAGCCCGAACCGGGTCGTCGATTCCCGCTATGCAGTCGGCCTTCCAGGCCCTCTCCTGGCCGGTGTGGCCAAGACGTTCAACGTCACTGGTGTCTTGCCCGGCACGGCGCAGGTCGTCCCCGTTGGGGCCGTGGCCGTCACCGGCAACCTGACCGTGACCGGCCAGACCGCCGCCGGTTACTTCGCCCTGACGCCGGCCCCCAACAACGTGCCGACCACCTCGACCCTCAACTTCCCGCTCGGTGACAACCGGGC
>JBBRIM010000224.1:0-4448 GCA_038221095.1 Candidatus Limnocylindrales bacterium | reverse complement strand
AACGGGCCGCCATCGCGTCCTGCAACCGGAAGATGGTGGCCGCTGGCTCGCCACGGAGCCGATACCCACGGGCTCACAGGGGGAGACCGGGCGGGGCTGAGGCACCGGCTATTCCGGCAGGCGGACGGCCCAGCCCCCGATCAATCAAGCGCCCGCGCGAACGACAGAATTGGCGTTGTGTTCGGCCGGAGCAGCCCAGCCGCCGTGACCAGCGTCTCGGCCCGGATCTCGGCCTCAGTGGGCTGGAGTGGCCACGGACCGTGATCGACGTCAGCCTGATCAAGGCGTGCGGGGACCGGCAGTCGTCCTGATCGTGCACAGGGCCTTGCCACCAAAGGTGACGTTGATCGTCACGATCGTCCCTGGCGCCAGCGTCACCGCGATCTGACAGCCAACCGGATACTGGTATGGGGTCGGCGGTCCGACACTCGGGCCTGGAACGGTGATGTGATCGTCAACCTCCTCGCTCAATCCGGCCACAAGGTACTGACCGGGCGCAACCGCAGTGGTGGTGGTCGTGCCCGTGGAGAGGTTCCAATAGCAGAAACATGGATCCGGGGAAGGATCGAGCGGGAGGTCGATCCGCTGAGCTGGGTCGATCGTCCACATTGGGCCAGGCGAGTCCTCGGTTGGATTCGGGCGAACAATCAAGGACGCGCGACAGCCGTAATTCGGGCACCTGACGCGGCCGCTTGCACTCACCACGAGGATCGCCGCTGGTGCAGGCGAAGCGGACGGAACGGGATTGGCGGCGTTCGATGGGCTGGGCATGGGTGAACAGGCGGTGGCGATCGACGCCAGGGCCAGGGCAAGAGCGGCCCAGATCTTCGTCTCGTTCCCCTAGATCGTTCAGCTTTTCATCGCTGAGACGGCGGCGGCCAGGTCCAGGTTCCCTTCGTAGAGCGCCCGGCCCACGATCGCACCGGCGCAACCGATCGCCCGGACGGCCCGCAGGTCGGCGATCGAACGGATCCCACCCGAGGCGATGATTCGGCCGCGATCGAGCTGGACGAGCCGCCCGAGGAGCTCGAGGTCCGGCCCGGCCATTCCCCCGTCGCGGGAAATCGCAGTCACCTCGAACGTCGTGACGCCGTCGTCGGCCAGGCGGACCAGAGCATCCGAGACTGAGACACCGGGCGCACCCTCGCGCCACGCCTCACCGACTGCGAGCCCGTCACGTACGTCAAGCGCCACGGCAATCCGCCGGGCACCGAACGTGGCAACGAGATCGCGTGCAAACCCGGTCTGGCCGAGCGCGGCCGTCCCGACCACAGCCCGACTGGACCCACCGGCCAGGGTCGTCGCCACCGCGCTTCCGTTGCGCAGGCCGCCGGCAACCTCGCAGGCCGCCCCCTCCCTCACAGCCGCCACGATCCGCCCGATCACGTCGGACTGGAGTTGGCTGCCGCCGCGCGCGCCATCGAGGTCGACGATGTGCAGCCAGCGAGCTCCGGCCGCGACGAACCCGGCCGCGACCCCGACCGGGTCATCGCCGAACACCGTCTCCGCCGCGAAGTTGCCTGCTCGCAGCCGGACGACGCGCCCTGCGCGCAGGTCGATCGCTGGGAGGAGCTCAAACGCCGTTGACATCACGCTCGCACCTGTCGTAATCTGCGCTTCAGCGCTTTAGCACGCTACTACGCTACCACATGCGACCAGGCAACCGCGGGGAGAAACCGAAGCATGGCAAGTCTCGACGACGACTGGCGCTCGGACCATACGAGCGCGCTCTTCGACGCGATCCTGCGCCTTGAAACCGCCGAGGAGGCGGAGCGCTTCTTCCGTGACCTGTGCACACTCGGCGAACTGCGCGACCTCGCTCAGCGCTGGGCCGTGGTCCGGATGCTCGACGGTGGCCTGCACTACGCCGACATCTCGAAGCGGACCGGTGCCAGCACGGCCACGATCACCCGGATTGCGTCGTGGCTGCGTCACGGCGAGGGCGGCTACCAGTCGATGCTGGCGCGACTCCGGGCGACCTCGTGAGGGAGCGTCTGCGCCTGGCAATTCCTAACAAGGGTCGGCTGGTCGAGCCAACGCTGCGGCTGCTCCATGACGCCGGGCTCGTCTTCGAGGAGCACGACCGCAGCCTTGTCGCGCGCGTCTCGAACTACGACCTTGACATCCTCTTCGTGCGGACCAACGACATCATCGAGTTCGTGGGTGACGGCGTGGCCGACTTCGGGGTCACCGGGGCTGACCTCCTGGCCGAGGCTGCGGCCGAGTTGCCGCGCGTCCGGCCCCTCGGCTACGGCCGTTGCCGGCTGGCCGCAGCGGTGCCCACCGACAGCCAGGTCCGGACGATCGGGGAGCTGGCCGGGTCTCGGGTCGCCACCTCGCATCCGAACACGACCCGGCGCTTCTTCGCAGAACAGCACATCCCGATCGAGGTAATCCCGATCTCGGGCGCCGTCGAGGTTGCCCCGCGACTCGGCCTCGCCGAGGCGATTGTTGACCTCGTCTCCACCGGCTCGACCCTGGTGATGAACGGGTTGCGCCAGGTCGGCGACGTCCTCGCCTCGGAAGCGATTCTGATCGCCAACCCGGCGGCCCTGCTCGAACGGGCGGCCGAGCTGACGGCGATCGACACGATGCTCTCGTCGGTGATCGCCGCGCGCGGCCAGAAGTACGTGATGATGAATGCCCCCGGGGCCAAGCTGACCGAGCTGACCGACCTGCTGCCCGGCCTCGGCTCGCCATCGGTCATCCCGCTCGCCCACGATGGGATGATCGCGATCCACGCGGTCGTCGAGGCGGACCTCGTCTGGGGCCTGCTCCCCCGCCTGAAGGCGGCCGGCGCCTCGGGCATCCTCGTCCTGCCGATCGAGAAGATCGTGGCATGAGCCCCAGCCCGATCTCGATGAGCGATCCGCTCGCGCCCGCCTCGTACAGCTGGGAGGCAACCAACGAGGAGGTGGCAAGGCGCTACGGCCTGCCCGTCGAATCGATCATTCGCTTCGATCTCAACACCTCGCCGGTCCCGCCGGCCCTCGTCGCCGGATTGCTGGCCGCGGGGCGCTTCGAGACGGGCCTGTCCGAGTACCCGCCCTCGGATTACCGTCGCCTGACGGCGGCCGCAGCGGCGGTTTACGGCGTGCCGCCCGACGAAATCCTGGTCGGTGCCGGCGCAGACGAGATCCTCGACCTCGTGGCCAAGACCTTCCTGGGCGAGGGCGACCTCGCCGTTGTGCCGACTCCGAGCTACGCGATGTACCGGGTCCTGACCGAACAACGCCGGGCGCGCGTCGTCGGCGTGCCTCGGCTCGGGCCTGAGGACGGTCGGGCAATCAATCGGCCGGCCATCCGGCTGGCCGCCCGTGGCGCGGCCGTGCTGTGGCTGTGCAATCCGAACAACCCGACCGGACGACTCGAGCCGGCCGGCCTGATCGAGAGCCTACTGGCCGAACTGGCAGCCGACGCGGCCGCAGACGGTCGGCGGCCACCGGTGGTCGTCCTCGACGAGGCCTACAGCGAGTTCGTTGGGGCGAGCCTCGTGGGCCTGCGAGCCGGCTATCCGCGTCTCGTCGTGGTCCGTACGGCCAGCAAGGCGTACGCCCTGGCCGGGCTGCGGGTCGGCTTTGCCATTGCCCGCCGTGAAACGCTCGCCCTGATCGAGCCGTATCGTCCGCCCGGCTCCGTCTCGACCGTCTCCGTGACGCTGGTGACCGAGGCGTTCCAGGAGCCCGATGTCCTGGCCGACAACCTCGCCCGGGTCGCTGCCGAACGTGAGCGTCTGGCGACCGAACTGCGGGCAGCCGGCTGGCCGCCCGAGCCGAGCGTCACCAACTTCGTGCTCGTCCCGTTCCGCGACGCTGCGGAAGCGGCGGGCATCGCCCAGACACTGATGAAGGAGGGCCTGGTGCCGCGCACGTTCCCCGCCGACCACCCACTCGCCCACTGCCTCAGGCTGACCGTCCGTGACCAGGCCGAGAACGACCGCCTGCTGACAGCCGCCCGAACGGCGGCCCGCGTGGCCGGCCCAGTCCGATGACGACCGCAGGAGGCGACGGCAGCCGCATCGTTGAGCTGGTCGGCCGGCGGGTTACCGTTTCGCGCACGACTCGCGAGACAGGCGTGACCGCCACGCTGGACCTGGACGGCAGCGGGACCGTCAACGTGGTCACCGGCATCGGCTTCTGGGACCACCTTCTCGGCTCGCTCGGCCACCACGGCCTGTTCGACCTCGAGGTGCAGGCGGAGGGCGACCTGGCCGTGGACGAACACCACACGGTCGAGGATGTGGCGCTCGTCCTGGGCAGCGCGTTCGCCGCAGCGCTCGGTGATCGGGCCGGAATCGCCCGGTTTGGCGACGCCCGCGTGCCGATGGACGAGTCGCTGGCCAGTGCCGTGATCGACATCGGCGGGCGGCCCTACGCGGTCGTGGACCTGCCGTTCCGGGGCGAGCGGGTTGGCCAGTTGCCGCTCCAGCTCGTCGAGCACGCCCTCGA
>JBBRIM010000223.1:0-4460 GCA_038221095.1 Candidatus Limnocylindrales bacterium | reverse complement strand
AGACGAAGACGCGGTCGAGCCTGACGTGCGAGTAGCGGTCCAGCGTGATGGCCACGCTCGTGTGAGCGAGCATCTCCGACACGACCCTTAGGGTTCACGCCGGCTGCGAGCATCAGCGTCGCGGCGAGTAGTCACTTGACTTCGACTGGGGTAGCCGACCTCCGTGCGTCCAACCGCCAGGCCCGTTCGACTCGAAGGATGCCTGCTACTTGGCAACAACTGGGCGACTCGGAGCTCGACGGGTACAATCCCCGGTACGAGTCGCCTGAGCGTGGGCACCTGATTCTTTCAGTTTTCGCGTAGGGCACCTGACTCCCTTCCGGGGTGGGCACCTGACTCCCCGGAAAACCGAACATGAGAGGACGCGGCGCGGGCCGGGTCTGAGCACGAATTCGGGCTGGCGACGGCCGTTCGGGCGCTCCGGACGGCACCTGACTCTGGATCAGGACATCACTGCGCTTATCCATGACCGGCTGGTTTTGGACTGGCTCCTCGACCACGCCGGGCTGGCATTGAGCTCTGACGGGTGGTCCGAGCGAAGGTATTCCGCCTGCCTGCGCCAAATGCACGCGTGGGCCGCCGAGCTCGGCTGCGCCGCGGACGACGTGGAGTCTCTGCATCTTCCGGCAAATGGCGACCGATCGGGACAACCAGTGGAGCACTACCTGAACGCCGACGGCCGAGCCGTGATCCGGATCCGCCGATTTCCGGGATATTCCGCTGCGGCCGCACGAAGCGGCAGGACGGAGGGAAGGGTCAGCCGATCTCTGAGAAGGCCCGCTGCACCGCCGCCACGTAGTACGGGTTGGAGCCGGCGTCAGGGCCGTGCAGCCGCCGACCGGCCTGCCTCGAGTAGTTCGGGTGGTAGCCGATCACCCACGACCGCCCGTCGAAGCGGCCAGCGTGGATGAGCGGGAAGGGAGCAGGCGACAAGTTGAGGCCCAGCGATCGCTCCGCTTGGGCCCAATACCCCGGTCCAGCCACGATCACAATCCGCCGTGCGTCCAGCATCTCGACAAACGCACCGAGTAAGTCCCCGACGTTGGGGTCCTGGACCTCTTTGAGGGCCCCCGTGGGGCTTTCGGCTCGCAAGCCGAGCTCTAGGCGCTTGTCATGGCCAAGTGGGTAGACGTTTCCCCAGGCAAAGCGCGAGTACCAGGGCTCCGGTCCGGCCGGGATGAGGGCGCTGACGATGTCGCGCCCGAGCGTCCAGAAGCTCGAGCCAGGCCGGTTCGAGTACTGGAAGACGCCCCAGAGCGGCTCCGGGAGATCTGCATGCCAACCGCGCGTCCCAGCGATGACCCGCGCGCGGCCCTCCGGGCTCGCGGCCTCCTTTGGCCACCAGCGTGCTGGCGTCGTCGGGGCGTCCCAGCCGTCCAGCGCCTGCCCAGCAAAGAGCAGTCCGCCAGCCCGGTAGGCGGAGCCGAGGTGGGGCCAATGGCTCGCGATTGGCCGCGGCCCCATCTCGCTCGCCCGCGCTGCGACGCCCAAGAGAATGGCTTCGTACGCCGCTACGGCGCGATCTTCTGGCGCCGACGAGGTAGGTCCGTTATTCATACTCAGTCTCGCCGACGCCCGGCCGGTCGAGAAGCCGCGGGAAGATTGGCGGCCCATCGCCGTCCGACAGGTTCTGTACGGCGGCGGCGGTGATCGCGGCTTGCTCGGCGATCAGCCGGGCGTTGCGTCGGTCGAGCGGCAGGTCGCGCGGCACATTGCCGTCGAGTGTCACGCTGACTTTGGTGATCGTCGAGAGGGTCACCACATTGCCTGCCTGGATCGCCGCGGTGAGGATCTGGTTCAGCCGGATGTTGGTTGTCTGGCTGACACCCGGCGTTCGGTATTGCTGCATCCGTCGCCGCA
This sequence comes from Candidatus Limnocylindrales bacterium, assembly GCA_038221095.1. Classification (GTDB taxonomy): domain Bacteria; phylum Chloroflexota; class Limnocylindria; order Limnocylindrales; family CSP1-4; genus Palsa-1033. The sequence goes on along the minus strand of JBBRIM010000223.1, from coordinate 2,600 downwards.
GCTCCGATGCCTCGCCGACATAGACGCCTGGCCGCTCGTCGCCAACCTCGATCCAGAAACGGTACAGGCCCGGCTGGCGGGCCAGCGCCGGGAAGACCAGGGCGTCGGCTGAGTCCAGGCTAACCCGGCCCGCGGGCTGCCAGTCGAAATCGACGGTGAGGCGCGTCATCGCTTGGTCAAGGGTGGCAGCCATTCGACCTTCATGTCGTCCTCCAAAGCCTTGGCCGTCGCAATCGACTTGCACTCGATCCAGGCCACCGGACAGCTGACGACCCATGCTCGAACCAGGGCCCGTTGTTCGGTCGTCAGGCGTCTGACCTTCTTCTTGATGTCGTTTGCCGCCCCGAAGCCGAGGGACTCAGCGATGTTCCGCCGGAAGGCCGACCTGCCCAGGCTCTTGCTCTGACTCATGTGGCTGCCCCAGGCGCGATCGCGAAGGTCGTCACCCTTTCCGACATAGACGGCCCGGTCACGCCGATACCAGGCATAGACCCCGGGGCACTCCGGCAAATCCCCCCGGCTCAACTCCGATGCGCGACGCCTGGGCTGGGCGTCCATGCGATCCCAGAGCGGACCGTGGCTCACGTCACGCCGCCCGTGTCGATGCCTGGCCAAGTCTCCCCAGCGACCGATCTCGGCAGCGCCTCGGGTGGGAGGTCGGCCAAGAACCGGCAAGGCGTGAGATAGGACCAGTAGCGATTCCACCTTGTCGCAGGCCGCAGCCCAAGTGCCGCGACCTTGCCGTTGCGGATCTTCGTCGGGCGAGAGATCACCAACGAGCGGCGAGCTCGGGTCAGCGACACGTACAGGAGGCGACGCTGCTCGTCGAGGTGCTCGGCCAGTTCAAGACCGGTCTCGTCGGCATCATGTCGTCCGGGCAGTGCCTCGTCAGCCAAGCCGACGAGATACACGTGATGCGCCGTCAGGCCCTTTGCTCCCCAGAGCGTGACGATTCGGATCCCGTTCGCTTCGGTCAGCTCCTCACCGAGCGGCTCGCGTGTCGCGATGCGATGGCGGAGCTTGGCTGCGACCGCGCCCAGACTCGGGTCATCCTCCGCCAGCCGAAGGCTCTCGATCCTGAGTCGCTCGAGGTCCGCCCGCGCCAGATCGGCTCCCTCGCCGGCGTAATCGATCCAGCGGTCCGGGTCGAACAGGTCTGCGATGACGTCATCGAGCGGTCGGCCAAGATCGATCTCGTCGCGAAGGTCCAGCAACCGGTGCAATCGCGCGAAGAGGTTGCCCCGGCCGGCCCCCGCGAAGCCCCGCGCGGGATCGTCGCGGAGCGCTTCGACCTTGGCCACCGTCAGCGCACCGACGCGACCTTTGAGAGCCAGATAGGCCTCACCGTTCCGGCGCGGGGCCTTGAAGTCCTTGCCCTCGTCGTCCTCCTGGTAGGCGACCCAATCGCGCAGGGCGACTGCGTCGGTCGGATCACCGAGGATCGACAGGAGGATGAATGCCTCGCGAGCGGGCCAGGTCTGGAGGACGTCCTCGGCGAAGACCGTCTCTACCGGCAGCTCTGCATCGAACTCGCGGATCTTGGCCTTGAGGTCGTAGCCCCACTTCCGGCGGGTCACCAGCACCAGGTGCTTGTCCTCGGGGTGCGCGTGAAAGACCCGGACCGCTTCTTGGGCGATATGTTCGACCTCGGCCTCCGGCGTGCCGAAGTGAAGGACATGGAGCTCGGCACCGGGCCCCTGGATCGGCTGCAATGGGTCACCCTCGAGGGCCATCACCCCATTCGCCAGGCTGACGATCTCGTCGCGGCACCGCCAGCACTGGTCCATCGGGTGGTCACTGACCTCTTCATCGACCAGCCCCGGCAGCGCGTCGAGGCCACGGTCGTCATTGCCGCGGAAGGCGTAGATCGACTGCTTGCGGTCGCCGACCGCCACGAGATAGCCATCGTCGGTTCTGAGCTTGACGACCACCAGGGCCTCCGTTGAGGTCAGATCCTGGAACTCATCGACGATCACGTGGTCGTATCGCGTCAGAGCCCTCACCGGCGGCGATGGCCCGCTCGACGTTCCGGGGTGCGTCACCGACGAGGCCGGCGCCATGGTCGGCCAGCCAGCGACGGATCGCCTGATAGAGCCCAGTGTGCGTCTGCAGCCCTGCCTCGTGCTCGCGCAGGGCGCGGTTGGCATTGCGTCCGTACTCGGCCTCCAGGGCCGGATAAGCGGTCCGGATGTCGTAAAGCATGGCCTCGATCTCGTGAGGGAGCAGCAGCCGGTCATCGCTGTGGGCGATCTCCGAACACAGGGCATGGATCGTCCGGATGACCGGCATGCGCAGGCCGTACGGCTCGAGTTCAGCTGCGATCTCGGCCGTGAGGTCTTTGGCGATCACCCGATTGAATGCACACACCAGAACCCGGTCCGGCTCCAACGCGAGTCCGTCCGGGTGGAGCAACCTCAGCACGCGGCGGCGGATTCCAAGTGTCTTCCCTGTGCCCGGGCCAGCTGGACGCGGATCACACGCTCGTCGCTTTCGATGAGGGGCGTGACCTGGCCGGTCGCAATATCACGCAGCCACGGCATCGGGACCGGATCTCTCATGCGGCCGATTGTGGCGTGGGTCCGTGCGCTCCGCATCGCACA
>JBBRIM010000222.1:0-4470 GCA_038221095.1 Candidatus Limnocylindrales bacterium | reverse complement strand
GGATCGAAGGCGGCACCCTGGCAGGGGCACTCGAGCGCCCGATCGGCGGCTACCCACTGGACCGGACAGCCGGCGTGGGTGCAGGTCGCGTCGAAGGCGACGATCGAGCCGTTGGCGAGCTTGACGAGGATGCCCGGATCTCCGCTCGAGGGGACGGTGAAGGTGGCCGAGCCGTCTGCGGCCAGCGATGCGAGGGTGCCGATCGTCGAGCCGGATGGCATGGACGACGGCCCGGCCGAGGGCACGGCTGAGCTCGCCGGCTCTGGGCTGGCCGAGGGGTTCGCATCGCCCGAGCCACCGGTTACGCCCGAGCCCGGCGTGGCCGAGCCGCCGAGCAGGTCGCGCAGCCAGCCGGGACGTTGCAGGGCGATCGCCGCAAGGACGAGGGCGGCCGCGCCGAGCACGATCGTCTCGGTGGCCGCCCGGCGATCCTCGGACCAGGTCTCGGCCGTCCTCTGGCGCTGGCCACCGAGCCGCCGGAACAGGTTCTCGAACGTCGCACCGCGGAGGACGTAGCGGCCGCCGTCGCCGACCAGGGCCAGGGTCAGCCAGCCGACCGCGTAGGGCAGGTCCGGACCGTAGAAGAAGGGCTTGATCGCCCACGACGCGGCAAGCCAGAACAGGATCGAGATGACGAAGCCGCCCCAGGCCGCGGCCTTGGCTCCCATCCCGGTCAGCGCACCCAGCCCCACGGCCAGCTCGCCGAGGGCGATCAGCAGGCCGATCTGGCCGGCGAACGGGATCCCGATCGCGTTGATCAGCGGGGCGAGTGGCGAGTCCCGGGCAAAGCCGTGGAGCTGGCTGGCCAACGAGCCGGCTGCGTTCGGGTCGAGGAAGCTCGGGTCGATCAGCTTGACCAGGCCAGCGTAGATGAGGGTCGCCCCGAGGAAGAGACGGAGCGGCAGCATCAGCGTCCCGAGGCGCCGATCCGCGCGATCCGGGCCGGTCTCGGGCGGCCGCTTGTGGCGAGGGGGCCGGGCGGGCGGGGCCGGCTGCGGCAGGCTCTCACCGTGGAACGGTTGGACCGAGTACGTGCGAGCCCGCTTGCGGGAGGCCATGCAACCCTCGTGACGATGCCGGGCGCGACGCAGCCGGGCCCCCAGTATTGGCTGCCTGAATGAGAACTGTCTGAGAAGAACCCGTTGTCGATCTGGGGTTGACTCGTTCGTCTTACAGTCAGAGCCGGCGCCAGGCAGCGCTGTCGGCCAAGAGGAGAAGCAAGCACATGGCGAAGTACCTGCTCCTGTTCCACGGCGGATCGATGCCCGAGAGCGAGGAAGAGGGCAAGGCGGTCATGGCCGCGTGGGGAACCTGGTTCGGGACCCTCGGAGCGGCCGTCGCCGATCCGGGCAACCCAAGCTCGGCCGCCAGGACGGTCAATGCCAACGGCAGCGTCTCGAGCAACGGTGCGCCCTCGGCCAGCGGCTACACCATCCTCGAGGCCGACAGCCTGGACGCGGCGGTCGAGATGACCAAGAGCTGCCCGGTCCTGGCCGGCGGCGCCTCGGTCGAGGTGGTCGAGACGTTCGAGGCGATGTAGTTCTGGTTGCGTGGCCGCGGGTTCCGCGGGGCGTCGACGAACGAAGCCCTGAGCCCGGCTGGCAGTCAGCCGCGGGTCAGGGCTTCTTCATTGTCGGGGCCAGGCCGGCCCGGCGGCGCCCGGTGGGGCTACTTGTTCTTGGCGCCTGGTGCGCGGTATTCGACGGTCAGCTTGGCGGCCGCGTCGATGTCCTTGCCGGTCAGGAGCGGAGAGGTCGTGCACTGGACGGCGCCACTGGCACTGACCGTCAGGCTGACGGCAGCGGCTGCCTGGGCATCAGGCAGGTCCGCGATCGCGTAATAGTCGTTCTTGCCGAACGCCCAGTACTGGCACTCCATCTTGCCGCCGACGCTCTTGATCAGCTTGTCAACGGCCTTCTCGCGGGCGGATCCACCCTCGGCCAGGAGTCCCTTGACGCCGGCAGCGGTGTAGTTCGCGCTGAGTAGGTACTTCGGCATGCTGAGTCCTCCAACTCGCGGCCGAACGGGTGTCTGGTGCGCCCCACTGCTCGCCGCCCCTGCATCCTACGCCCCAAATGTTGCGGGCCGTAGTTGCCCCCAGCCGAGTCGAATCCGGAATCACGGTTTGACTTCTGAACTACTTCAGAACTATGGTCCCAAATGTGAGCAACAACTCCGTGGAGGCGACCTGGTCCGACTTCCTTCGCGATCCGAATTCGGTGACGGACCAGCTTGACCGCGTGGACGTTGTCCTCCATCGAAGCGACGCTGAGGACCTGCACCTATCGAGCGAGGCACGGCACCAGGCGGAGACGGAAATGTTCGGCCTCCTCGCGCGCCTGCTCGTGGTGCTCGTTAAGGATGATGTCTTCCGCGCTGCCCTGAGCGGAGTGGGCGTACTGCCCTGGCAGCAATTCCTGTACGCAGACGACCGGGAGCGATTCATCGCGCAGTTCCTCGAGACCGCGGTGGCCAGCGTCGACCTGGGAACCTTCGCCCCACTCGCGCAGCTCATCAGAGAATGGCGGACCACGGCCCTCATTTACGCCGATCCGCGGCGGGCTGAGGCTCTCATGCGAGTTCTCGGCGGCAAGGACGCACCCGCTCGAAGACGCCTGGCTGCACGTTCGCCGAAGCCTGGAGCGTCCTGACCGGCAAGGGTGGGCCGATCATCCTGATCGAGCCAAAGGAGCCGTGACACCCGGCGAGGTTCGGGACAAGGATGGGTCGGCTCCATCGCGTGGCTGAGCGGTCCGCTAGTGCTGTGGGAGGCGCTGCGTGGGCTGGCCACGCGGGCTTCCGTACGCTAACGTCGCGCTAGTATGGAGCGAAGCAACCACCCATGATCTGCGGCAACTGTGGCGCAGAGAATCGACCTGGGCGCAAGTTCTGCAGCGAATGCGCAACAGCCCTCGCTGTTGCCTGCCCGTCATGCGGGGCGCCCAACCAGCCCGGGGAGAAGTTCTGCGGCGAATGCGCCTCCGCGTTACCCATCAGCCCTGGCGCGGTGGCCGCGCCTGCGGTCGCATTCCAAACCCCCGCTCCCGTCGCCGAGCGCCGGCTCGTGTCGATCCTGTTCGCCGATCTCGTCGGGTCCACGGCACTGGCCGAAGGCAAGGACCCCGAGGAAACCCGGGATCTCCTGACCCGCTACTTCGAGCTCTGCCGGGACGTGATCGGCCGGTACGGTGGAACGGTCGAGAAGTTCATCGGGGACGCCGTCATGGCGGTCTGGGGTGCCCCAACCGCCCACGAGGACGATGCCGAGCGAGCGGTGCGCGCAGGCCTCGATCTGGTCCATTCGGTCAAGCAGCTCGGCCCGACGATCCAGGCTCGGGCCGGTGTCCTGACGGGTGAAGCAGCCGTCACAATCGGCGCCACGAACCAGGGCATGGTCGCCGGCGATCTTGTCAATACGGCCTCCCGGCTCCAGAGCGTCGCACCACCCGACGCCGTCCTGGTCGGTGAGGCGACCCAGCGCGCAGCGAGCAAGGCAATCGCCTTCGAGGAAGCCGGCGAGCAACTGCTCAAGGGCAAGACGAGCCCGGTTCCGGCATGGCGCGCATTGCGTGTCGTGGCCGAACGCGGCGGCCGGAATCGCAGCGATGCCCGCGAGGCACCATTCGTCGGCCGCGACGACGAGCTGCGCCTGCTCAAGGACCTCTTCCACGCGACGGGTCGCGAACGGCGATCTCGCCTCGTATCGGTGTTCGGTCCGGCCGGGATCGGCAAGACGCGACTCGCGTGGGAGTTCCTCAAGTACCTCGACGGCCTGGTCGAAACGGTCTGGTACCACGACGGTCGAAGTCCTGCCTACGGCGAGGGCATCAGCTTCTGGGCGCTCGGCGAAATGGTCCGGCGGCGGGCAGGTTTGCTCGAGGCGGACGATGAAGGGACGACCCGCCGAAAGATCGCAGCCCTGCTCGCCGAGCATGTGACCGATGAGGGCGAGCGGCGCTGGGTCGAGCCGGCCCTGCTCGCGCTGCTCGGCTTCGAATCGGGGATCAGCTCGGATCAGCTCTTCGGTGCCTGGCGGACGTTCTTCGAGCGGCTCGCAGCCAGCGCACCGGTCGTGCTTGTCTTCGAGGATTTCCACTTCGCCGATAGCGGTCTGCTCGACTTCGTCGACCACCTGCTCGAGTGGTCGCGCAATGTGCCGATCTACGTCGTCACCCTGGCCCGGCCCGAGCTGCTGGAGAAGCGCCCCGATTGGGGCGCGGGCAAGCGCAGCTTCACCTCGGTCTACCTCGAGCCGCTCCCTGAGCCGGCGATGCGGGCGCTCCTCCTCGGGCTCGTCCCGGGACTGCCCGGATCGGCCGTCCGCGCGATCGTGGCCCGGGCGGATGGTGTCCCGTTGTACGCGGTCGAGACCGTCCGAATGCTCGTCGCGCAGGGCCGGCTCGCGTTGGAGGGCGAGGCGTACGTCCCGATCGGCGACCTGAACATTCTCGAGGTGCCCGAGACGCTGAC
>JBBRIM010000221.1:0-4532 GCA_038221095.1 Candidatus Limnocylindrales bacterium | reverse complement strand
TGACTTCGATCCGACTCAGACGCCTCGGCTTCGGCCGGGGCGTTTGTCGTTCCCCCGAGCGGGACCCGACGGGCAGCCTCCCACCCGAGCGGCCAGACTGAGTGGCACGTTCGCCCGCCGATCAACAGGAGACAGTGCATGGCCCGCCGACACACGCCCTACTACCACCAGTTCGTGGCACTCGGGGCGGAGATCGTCGATCGGATCGGGTTCGATGCAGCCTACCGTTTCAGCTCGGTCGAGGACGAGCACGTTGCCACTCGAACGGCAGCCGGGATGTACGACGTCTACTACAAGGGTGCCGTTGACGTGAAAGGTCGCGAGGCCGAGGCCTTCCTGAACTCGGTCCTCGTCAACGACGTCCGGCGGCTGACCGACGGCGGCGTCCTGTACAGCTCGGTTCCCAACGAAGCGGGCGGGATGATCGACGACCTGACCGTCTTTCGCTTCTCGGCCGAGCATTACTGGCTGTGCCCGACGCCGTCCCGGGTGGACCGGGTTGTCGCCCACCTGGCCGAGCAGGCCCGCGGCCGGCTGGCCTACGTCACGAACTGCGTCTCGGGCACGGCCTACCTTTCGATCCAGGGTCCCCGCAGCCGGACGATCCTGGCCGGCCTGACCGGCCTCGACCTGTCGACCGAGGCCTTGCCCTACTACCGTTTCGTCGAAGGGATCCTGGCCGAAGTGCCGGTCGTCCTGTCCCGGACGGGCTACTCGGGTGAGCTCGGCTACGAACTGTTCTACCCACGCGACTACGCCGACCACGTGTGGACCGCGCTCCTTGACGCGGGCGGGCCGTACGAGCTGAAGCCGGCCGGGCTGGGCGCGCTGCGGAGCGTCCGGATCGAGAAGAAATACCCGCTCTACGGCCTCGACCTCGACGAGACGACGAGCCCATACGAGGCCGGTGTCGGCTGGACCGTCCACCTCGACAAGGGCGATTTCATCGGCCGCGATGCGCTCCGCCGGCAGGCGGAATCGGGCGTGACCCGGTCGCTGGTGGGCGTCGCCTTCGAGGGTACCGGGTTCCTGCCCAAGCCCGGCGATCCGGTCACGATCGACGGTCGGCAGGTCGGCAAGATCACCTCGGCCGACACGGGCTATACCCTCGGCCGAACCCTTGCCCTGGGTTACCTCGAGCCGTCGATCGCCGACGGCGCGACGGTCGCGGTGAAGACCGTCGATGGCACGAGCGCTGCCGGCGCAGTTCATCACGCCGCCCTGTACGACCCCGACCGGAGTCGCGCCCGCGCCTGAACCGGTTTACGATCCGACCATGTGCAGAAGCATCAAGACCCTCCGCCGACCAGAAAGCAGCGCAACTGATGACGAGGTGTCCGCAGCCGCACTCCAGTTCGTGCGCAAGGTGAGCGGCTATCGCGCCCCGTCGCGCAAGAACGCCGAGGCGTTCGACGGCGCTGTGGCCGAGATCGCCGCCGCGTCCCGCCGGCTGCTCGACTCGCTCGCGTCCTGACTACCCGACCGCCGGGGCGAGGCCGGGTCAGAGGCCGAGGCGTTCCCGCCCGGCGTACACGTTGAAGCCATCGCCGCGCAGGAAGCCGACGAGGGTCTGACCGAGCCGCTCGGCAGCCTCGACGGCCAGGTCGGACGGGGCCGAGACGGCGCACACGATCGGGATCCCGGCCACGGCCGCCTTCTGGACGATCTCGAGGCTGACCCGGCCGCTGACCATCAGGATCCGCTGATTGAGCGGGGTCAGCCCGGCCAGAACGGCCCAGCCGACCAGCTTGTCGAGGGCGTTGTGGCGACCAACGTCCTCGCGCAGTGCCAGCAAGGTGCCGGCCGGGTCGAACAGGCCAGCGGCGTGGAGACCGCCGGTCTTCTCGAAGACGGCCTGGCCCTCACGCAGGCGCGCCGGCAGGGCCAGGATGACCTCGCGCGGGATCACGGGTCCGGCGGGGATCGGATCGCAGCGAACGGCCACGTCGTCGAGCGAGGCCTTGCCACAGATGCCGCAACTGGCCGTGGCCACGAAATGGCGCTCCGGGACGACCGAGGCGTCGAACGGCAGGTGGAGCCGGACGATCACCGTGTCCTCCGGCTGGGCGAGGCTGGCCGGGTCACCGAACTCGATCCCGGCCACGTCGCCGTCGGCGATCAGGCCCTCGGTCCGCAGGAATCCAACCGCGAGCTCGGACTCCGAGCCGGGCGTTCGCATCGTGATGGCCACGGCCACCGGTTCCTGGCCCGGGCCGGCGACCCGGATCTCCATCGGCTCCTCGCCGACGAGCGCGTCATCACGCTCCTCGACCGTCGCGCCCCGGACGGCGACGATCCGGACATGTGAGATGTTGCGGGTTGGATCGGTCCCGGCCGCAGCCACTGGTCAGCTTCGCGGTTCGCGGTTCTGGACGAACTGGAAGCCGAAGCGGCCCTTGACGCACAGGTGGCCGTCGGTCACCGACGAGTCGAGCGGTGAGGTCACCTTGACGATCTCGTTGTCCTGGACGTGCAGGCTGAGTGTGCAGCCGACGCCGCAGTACGGGCAGATCGTGTCGGTCGTGGACTGGGCCGCCTCGTCCCACGTGCCGGCCTCGCGCATCTCGAACTCCGACCGGAACATCAGGGCGCCGGTCGGGCAGACCCCGATGCAGTTGCCGCAGTAGACGCAGGCCGAATCGGGCAGGCCGACACTCCATTCGGTCGAGATCCGGGCGTCGAAGCCGCGCCCGGCAACGGCAATCGCAAACGTGTTCTGGGCGTCCACGCCGCAGGCTTCGACGCACTTGTAGCAGAGGATGCATTTCGAGTAGTCGCGGACGTAGAGCTCGTTGTCGATCTTGACCGGCTGGCCGACGGTGGCCGCGCTGGAGTCGCCGGCGGCAGGATGGTGGTGGCCGGCCTCGTGGCTGTCGCGCTCGCCGGCCGCGGCGGGCTTGGCGGCCGGCCCGAAACGCCCGGGGTCCGCGCCATAGCGCTCGAAGTAGGCAGGGGCCTGGGGCGCACTGGACAGGTCGACCGAGGAGCCGAGCAGCTCGAGCACGACCTTGCGCGACAGGCGAACCCGGTCCGTGTCGGTCTGGACGGCCATCCCCGCTTCGACCTTGCGCGAGCAGGCCGGGGCGAGGACCCGCGCGCCGGCCACCTCGACCACGCACACCCGGCAGGCGTTGACGGGGGTCAGGTTCTCGAGATAGCACAGGGTGGGCGTATCGACCCCTTGGGCGCGGCAGGCATCGAGGATCGTCGAACCGGCCGCGACGCTCACGGACGCGCCATCGATCGTCAGCTCGACCTGCGGGATCGGCCGCGCGTCGGGCGGTCCGGGCAGGCGGCTGGACCGGGCCGGCGGGTTGAACAGGATCGGATCCACGCTCATCCCGGGACCATACCTGCTCGCACGGCGCTCTCGATCGCCGACGAGGCCGTCTGGCCGAGCCCGCAGATCGAGGCGTCGCGCATCGTCTGGCCGATCTCGCCCAGCAGGCGCAGCTCGTCGGCCGGTGTTCCGTTCGGGCGGCCGGCTGTCAGCCGGGCGAGGAGCTCTTCCTGGCGGACCGTGCCGACCCGGCAGGGCACACACTGGCCGCACGATTCATCGCGGAAGAAGGCAGCGATCCGGCGCAGGGTGCCAACCAGGTCGGTCGTTGGATCGAAAACCATCACGACGCCCGAACCGAGGGTGGCATTGATCGCCCGCGTCCCCTCGAACGTGAGCGGTGTGTCGAGGACGTCCGGGCCGACGAAGACGCCGGCCGCCCCGCCCAGCAGGATCGTCCGGATGGACTCCCCGGGCACCCCATCGGCGAGCTCGATCAGGGCCCGTAACGTCGTCCCGAACGGGACCTCGTACGTCCCTGGCCGGCGCACGTGGCCGGAGACGCAGAAGAGTTTCGGGCCGGCCGAGCCCTCGGTCCCGATCGCGGCGTAGGCGGCACTCCCGAGCCGCAGGATGAGCGGCACGTTGGCCAGGGTCTCGACGTTGTTGACCGCGGTCGGCTTGCCGAACAGGCCTACCTCGACCGGAAACGGGGGCTTGTTGCGGGGCTCACCACGTTTGCCCTCGATCGAGTTGAACAGGGCGGTCTCCTCGCCGCAGATCTAGGCCCCGGCGCCAATCCTCAGCTCGATCTCGAAGGCGAAGCCCGAGCCGAGGATGTCCGTGCCGAGCAGGCCTGCCTCGCGGGCCCGGGCGATCGCGTTGCGCAGCCGGGTCGCCGCCAGGGGGTACTCGCCGCGCAGGTACAGGAAGCCGCGGCTGGCACCGGTCGCCAACGCCTCGATCGTCATCGCCTCGATCACCACGAACGGATCGTCTTCGAGCAGGACTCGATCCTTGAACGTGCCGGGCTCGGACTCGTCGGCGTTGCAGACGACGTACTTCGGCGAGCCCTTGGCCGCGCGGACGGCGGCCCATTTCCTGCCGGTGGGGAAGGCCGCGCCCCCACGTCCGAGCAGCTTCGAGGCGGTCACCTCGGCGATGACGGCATCGGGACCGAGCTCGATCGCCCGGGTCAGGGCCACGTATCCGCCGGCGGCGCGGTAGTCGTCGAGCGATGTCGGGTCGACCC
>JBBRIM010000220.1:0-4622 GCA_038221095.1 Candidatus Limnocylindrales bacterium | reverse complement strand
GATGACCAGCGTCTTCTACCTGGACGTGGACGACGAGATCACGTCCGCGGCCGCACGGATCCGGACCTCGGAGGACCCCCGGGTGGGGCTGGTCGTGCCGGCCGGCTCGCGGATCGCCACGTCGCGGATCAATTTCCGGCTGCTCGCCCGCGAGGCGCTCGAGCGCAACCGGGCGCTATCGATCATCTCGGCCGACCCAGCGGCGCGCGCGCTGGCGGCCTCGGCCGGCTTGCCGGTCTTCGCCACGGTCGGCGAGTTCGACGCGGACCAGGGTGGTGCCCGGGTGGCCGGCACTGCTGCAGCCACTGCGGCCGCGGTTGCGCCGGGGGGCGGTTCGACGACACGCTCCGCCGCGGATCCAGCCGGGGCCGCTGCGATGGGCGCCGCTGGAGGCGCCGTCGGTGCTCGTTCCGGCACGCCGGATCCGCGGATCGGGGCCCGCTCGAGCGGCACGTCGGCGCCGGCCGTGCGAGCCGCAAGCAAGCCGCCGCGGGGGTCCGCCAGGTATGCGGCAACCGCAGTCGCCCTCGTCGTGATGGCCCTCGTCTTCGGCCTGATCGGCGTCTTCCTGTTGCCCAGCGCCACGATCACGGTGACGCCCAAGCTCGAGGCGGTCGGCCCGTTGCAGCTCTCGATCCGGGCCGATCCCACGGTCAGCGCGCCCGATCCGGTCGCCGGCGTGGTTCCGGCAACTCAGTTGAGCAAGGACTTCACCTCGTTCGCCACGTTCAGCGCCACCGGGACGAAGACAACGACGACCGCGGCCACGGGGACGGTGAAGTTCACGAACCTGTCAAACACGTTGCCAGCGCCCGTCCCAGCCGGGTCCATCGTATCAACCACGAACGGGGTTGAATTCACGACCAACCAGGCAGTGAGTGTCCCGCGCCTCAGTTCTCTCGCGGTCGGGATCACCGCGGCCGGAAACGGACCAGCTGGGAATGTCGCAGCTGGGACGATCCGCCAGGTCGCGCAGCCAAGTGGGTTTCCTTCGGGCCTGGGGCTGTTCAAGGTCACCAACCCGACCGCAACGACCGGCGGCTCGTCCACGACCACGACCCAGATCCAGAAGAAGGACACCGATGCGGCTGTCGCGTCGCTGACCAAGGGCCTCAAGCAGCAGTTCGCCGCCTGGCTCCTGGCCCCCGACGCCCTGCCGTCGGGCAGCACGCCGTATCCCAAGACCGGGATCCTCTCGACCGTTGCCGCCGATACCGACCCGGCCACCCTGGTCGGCGTCGTCGAGACCAGCTTCCAGCTGACCCTCTCGGCTACCGGCACCGAGACCGTCGTGGACCAGTCCGCGGTCACGACCCTCGCCCTCGGCCGGATCAGGGCATCGGTCCCCGCCCAGTTCAGCCTCGTGACCGGCAGCGAGAGAGCCGTGGTCGGGACGCCCCGGGCCGATGGCGAGGCGGTTGTCTTCCCGGTGAGCGCCACGGCCAGCCAGGTCCGCCACATCGACTCCGACACGCTCCGGGGGCTGGTCAAGGGCAAGTCGGTCGACGAGGCCCGGCTCATCCTGGCCGACTACGGCAAGGTCGATATCCAGACCTGGCCGGGTTTTGTGGGCACGATCCCGGGTCTCGAGTGGCGGCTCACCCTCACGATCGATCCCGGCAGCGCCTCCGGCCCGCCGGGACCGCTGCCGTCGTCGTCCGCCGCACCGTCCCCGCCGGGACCATCGTGACGGGTCACTCATGAGCCGTCTGCTCGGGATCGACCTGGGTGAACGTCGAATCGGGATCGCCATCGCCGAGCCGGACGGCAGCGCGATGCCGCTCCTGACCCTGCGCCGGGCCCGGACGGCGGCCGCGGATGCCGCGGCGATCCAGCGTCTCGTCGACGAGCACGGCGTGGCCGAGCTGATCGTGGGCCTGCCCCTCGAGGCAAACGGAAACGAGGGTCCGCAGGTCGTCATCACCCGGGCCTGGGTCGAGGCCGTGGCACCGCTCCTCGTCGGGACCACGATCCACTTCCGCGATGAGCGCCTGTCGAGTCACGTGGCCGAGAGCCGGGTCGGGCCGATGAAGCGCGGCCGCTCCGGTGGGCCGCCCAGCGCGAGCCAGCGCGATGCCCATCGCGGCCGGGTGGATCGCGAGGCGGCGGCGATCATCCTCCAGGACGAACTCGATGCTCGCGCGCGGGCCGGCCAGTGACGATCCGGGACGGCGGTTCGCCGCGTGATGGTGGAACCGGACTACCAGAACCGGGCGGCCGGCGCGTTCGACAGGCACATCCGCGCGACGAGGTCCGGATCGAGGACGACCACTACGCCAGGGCCACGCCGGCGTTCGACGACACGGCGATCCCCCGGGGCCGGCCGCTTGGTCGCCGGGGATCGGGCGGCGGCGGCCTTGGCGGGCTGCTCCGGCTGCTCGTGTTCATCGTCGTCCTGGCCGGCGTCGTCCTGGTCGCGTCCCTGACGGTCCTCCGGCCGGTCATCGCCAAGGCCGTGGTCGACTACGCCTCGAAGAACCCGAGCGCGCTCAACCTGCCGTTCGTGGCGGACTTCGTGCGGGAGGACCTGGGCAAGGCCCTGACCGACGCCCCCGGTGCGACCGGAACGGAAGTCAAGTTCGAAGTGAGCGACGGCGACACGGCCCAGACGATCGCTACCCGGCTGCAAACGGTCGGCTTGTTGATCGATGCCCGCTCGCTCGTCTTCCTCGCGACCGAGCAGGGCCTGTCGACGAGCCTCCAGACGGGGACCTACTTCCTGCGCGCCAACATGACCCCCCAGCAGATCGTGACCTCGCTCCTCGTTTCCCACCAGGTGGCGGTCACGATCGGCCTGCGCGAGGGTCTCCGGCTCGAGCAGATCACGGCCAAGCTGGAGACCGTGATCGGGCTGACGATGGACGTCAAGGCGTTCTACACCGAGGCCAAGCACCCGCCGGCGGCCCTGCTCGGCGACTACCCCTGGCTCACGGCCGTCCTGCCCAGGGGCGCCTCGCTCGAAGGCTTTCTCGGTGCGGCCACCTATACGGTCCCACCCGACATCACGGCCGACGAGTTCGTGCGCGACCAGCTCGACGCCTGGTACCAGCAGGTTGGAGCGGACCTGCTCAAGGTGCCGGCCGCCCGTGGGCTGACCTTCTACCAGGTCCTCAGCCTGGCTTCGATCGTCGACCACGAGACCAGCATCGGCGCCGATCGGGCAAAGATCGCGGGCGTCTACCAGAACCGCCTCAAGCCGAACACCCAGACCGCCGGCCTCCTCCAGGCAGACCCGACGGTCCTCTACGTCCACGATTCCCTGGCGCTGGCCAAGGATCCCTTCGAGGAGTGGCAGCTGTACGTCTTCTGGGCCCCGATGACCGCCGGAACGTCGCTGCCGGCCGATCTGCCGGTCGATCTCGCCGGCTTCAACACCTATGCCAGCAAGGGCCTGATCCCTGGCCCGATCTGCACGCCGACGGTCGCCTCGATCGAGGCGGCCTTGAACCCGGATACGAAGGATGGCTACCTGTTCTTCCTGTCGAGGAAGGACGGCACGGCGGTCTATGCCAGGACGTACGCGGAGCACCTGGCGAACATCAAGAGGTACGGCCTGTGAACGTGGTCGCTCGGCTGCCTGAGGCCGCGGATTTCCCGCCGCCACCGACCCCCGCCGATCGTGCCCGCTGGGACGCCGCCGACCGGGCGGCCCGGCCGGCCCGGCTCGCCCGCCTCCGGGCCCGGATGGCCGCGGCCGGCGTGGACGCCTACTTCGGAGTGCGAGCGGAGAACGGGCGCTACCTGTCCGGGCTCGTCCTCGGTGAGGGCGAGGAGAAGGTCGCCGGGTCCTCGGGCTGGTTCGTCGTTGGGCAGGACGAGGTCGTCGTGTTCGCCGACAGCCGCTACACGATCCAGGTTGAGCGCGAGGCACCCGACGCCCGAATCGAGCCCGTCTACGGCGATCTGCCCGTCCGCTGGCCGGAGATAGCGGCGCGGCTGGGAGCGCACCGGGTGGCCGTTGAGGCGGGCTTCGTCAGCCATGCCACGTGGATTCAGCTCGCGGCCGCCGCCCCGGATATCGAACTTGTTGTCGCCAGCGGCCCGGGCGAAGCAGGCGATTCCGGCGTTGGCTGGGTCGAGGCCGACCGCCAGGTCAAGGAGCCGGCTGAACTCGAGCGGGTGGGCGTCGCCTGCGCCATCGCCGATCGAGCCCTGGCCACCCTTCTGCCCGAGATTCGGGCCGGCGTCACCGAGGCACAGCTGGCGTGGCGCCTGGAGGTCCTGATCCGGACCGGTGGCGCCGATGGTCTGGCCTTCGACGTGGCCTGCCTGGCTGGACCCGAGGCCGCCCTGCCCCACGGCGCGCCCGGCGATCGGCCGGTTCGCGCCGGCGCCGTCCTGCTCTTCGACTTCGGCGCCCGGGTCGGCGGCTACCGGAGCGACATGACCCGGACCCTGTTCGTGGGCGAGCCCGCGCCGCGTGACGTCGCGATCTATGAGCTCGTGGCGAAGGCCCAGGCGGCGTCGATCGCCGGGATCGAGGCGGCCGTGCGGGGCGGCGGACCGCTGCCCAGCGGTCTTGAGGCGGACGGGCTGGCTCGCGACGTGATCACGGCCGCCGGGCACGGGGACCATTTCGGCCACGGCACGGGCCACGGGATCGGCCTGGCGACCCATGAGCT
>JBBRIM010000219.1:0-4655 GCA_038221095.1 Candidatus Limnocylindrales bacterium | reverse complement strand
CAACGCCGGGACCGCGTCGGCCGGCTTCACCTACGCCGGTGACACCAACCACGCCGGCTCCAGCGACTCCAAGACCTTCACGATCGGCCAGGCAGCTTCCGTCACGACCGTGACCTGTGGCGCTGGGCCCTTCACGTACACCGGGTCAGCGATCGAGCCGTGCACCTACACGGTGACCGGCGCCGGCGGCCTGAGCATCGCCTCGACGGCCGTGCCGTCGGGCAACTACGCCAGCAACGTCAACGCCGGGACCGCGTCGGCCGGCTTCACCTACGCCGGTGACACCAACCACGCCGGCTCCAGCGACTCCAAGACCTTCACGATCGGCCAGGCAGCTTCCGTCACGACCGTGACCTGCGCGGGAGACCCATTCACGTATGACGCAAGCGGCCACGGGTGTCTCGCGACTACCACGGGCGCCGGCGGGCTCAATCAGAGCCCGACAGTCTCGTACCTTGGCATCAGCGGCACGACGTATGGGTCGACGGTTGCGCTTCCAGTGAACGTCGGCGACTACCGGGCGTCCGCGTCGTTCGCAGGTGACACCAATCACACCGGCTCCAGCGCTTTCGAGGACTTGTCGCTCGGCAAGGCCGACGCGGTCTGCTCGATCTCGGGCTACTCCGGCACCTACAACGCGAACGCCCACGGCGCCTCGGGCTCGTGCACCGGCGTCGACGCTGGCGGCGCTGCCACTGGCAGCTCGCTGAACCACGGCGCGACCTTCACCAACGCCCCCGGCGGCACGGCCAACTGGTCGTTCACCGGCGGCACGAACTACAACAACCAGTCCGGCTCGGTGGCGATCACGATTGCCAAGGCTGTCGCTGACTGCACGGTCACGCCTTACTCCGGCACCTACGACGCCCACAGCCACGGCATCGGCGTCGCCTGCTCCGGCGTCGACGCTGGCGGCGGGGCCGCTGGTGGCAGCGTCACCAACACTGACGTCTTCACGAACGTTCCAGGCGGCACGGCCAACTGGTCGTTCGCCGGCGGGACCAACTACACGGACCAGTCCGGCACCGGGGCAGTAACGCTCGGCAAGGCTGATCCGAACTGCTTGGTCACGCTCTACGACGTGACCTACAACGCCAACCCCCACACCGCGACCGGGACCTGCGCCGGCGTGACCGACGAAGCGACGCTGCTCGCGGCGATCAACCTCAGCGGCACGACCCACACCAATGCCGGCTCGTATCTGGCCGACCCGTGGTCGTTCACCGACACGTCGGGCAACTACCTCGACGACAGCGGCATGGTCAATGACAACATCGGCAAGGCCGACGCGGTCTGCTCGATCTCGGGCTACTCCGGCACCTACAACGCGAACGCCCACGGCGCCTCGGGCTCGTGCACCGGCGTCGACGCTGGCGGCGCTGCCACGGGCAGCTCGCTGAACCACGGCGCGACCTTCACCAACGCCCCCGGCGGCACGGCCAACTGGTCGTTCACCGGCGGCACGAACTACAACAACCAGTCCGGCTCGGTGGCGATCACGATTGCCAAGGCCGTCGCGAACTGCTCCTTCCCGAGCTACTCGGTCGTTTATGACGCGGCTTTCCATGGCGCCGTCGGCTCCTGCACAGGAGTCGACGCGGGCGGCGCTGCCACCGGCAGCTCACTCAGCCTTGGGGCCTCGTACAAGTTCGTTCCTGGCGGCACGGCCAACTGGTCGTTCACCGGCGGGGCGAACTACACGAACCAATCTGGCGCGACCGTGATCACGATCACGACCGGGTTCCGGATCGATGGGTTCTACCAGCCAGTCGACATGACCTCGCACGCGGCCGTGACCAAGATGTGGAATAGCATCAAGGGCGGGCAGACCGTCCCGTTGAAGTTCCGAGTGTTCACCGTCGGCGGGACCGAGATTACGTCAACGACCGGCCTCAGCATCGTGGTAGAGACCGTGAGTTGTGCTGGCGGGGTGCTTGATCCTGAGGTCATCTCCACAGCGACCGCCACTGGTGGCACCGCGCTGCGGTACACAGACGGGTTCTTCATCTTCAACTGGGCAACCTCGAAGCCGGCGAATGTCTGCTACGAGGTCACGGTCCAGACCGAAGACCTGGCGAGCCAGATGTCGTACCTAGGCGTCCAGGTAGATGCCTACTTCAAGGCGAAGTAACCACTCGAAGCCCCTGGATCGGCAGGAGGCCGGGCTCCCCGAGAGTCCGGCCTCCGGTTTGTCTATGCCTGGGGGTGCCGGGCGCGGCCTGGCCATGGTGTTGCGACGATGCAATCGAGACGTAAGCGGGAGATAACCCGAAGGTGAGCGCCACCGCGCATGCTGCGGTCATGCCGCTCCTGGTGGTCGGAGTTCTCACGATGTCAGCAGCGCAGCTGTTCGACCTCGCGACCTTCGTGAGCATGGTTCGCCAGCTCGGGCCGGCGGCGGAGCTCAACCCGCTGGTCGGCGCGATGTACGCGGTCTATGGCTACCCGATGATCGCAATCGTCAAGATCGTGCTGTTGGCCCTCGTGACGGCGGTCGCGACCATCCTCATCGCGCGGGCGGCCCGGCCGCGGCTCGCGGGAGGAGTCGTCGCGCTGGGCATCCTGATCGGGCTAGTGGGCGGCCTGTCGAACGCCATCGCGATCGGTGTGATCTAGGCCCAATGACCTGAACATCTGTTCTGTTTGAGGTGGAACCGGTACAATCAGAGACGTGCCCCAGGATCAGATCGTCGTGCGCGGAGCGCGCGAGCACAACCTGAAGAACGTCGACGTCGCGTTCCCGCGCGACCAGCTCGTGGTCATCACCGGTCTCAGCGGCAGCGGCAAATCCAGCCTCGCGTTCGACACCATCTATGCCGAGGGCCAGCGCCGCTACGTCGAGAGCCTGAGCGCCTACGCGCGGCAGTTCCTCGGGCAGATGGAAAAGCCGGACGTCGACCAGATCGACGGCCTCAGCCCGGCGATCTCGATCGACCAGAAAGGCGCGAGCCGCAACCCGCGGAGCACGGTCGGGACCGTCCCCGGGATCTACGACCACCTGCGCCTGCTCTTTGCGCGCATCGGCATCCCGCACTGCCCGAACGGTCATGCCATCGAGCGGCAGAGCGTCCAGCAGATCGTCGACCAGGTGCTGGCGATGCCAGAGGGCACGCGGCTCCTCGTCCTCGGGCCGTTGATCAAGGACCGCAAGACCGAGGGCGATCGGATCTTCGACGCCGCTCGGAAGCAGGGCTTCGTGCGCGTGCGCGTCGATGGCGAGACGTACGACCTCGCCGACGCGCCCACGCGCGACAAGTACAAGCGCCATTCGATCGAGGTCGTGGTCGATCGGTTCATCGTCCGCCGGGCGGAGGCGCCCGACGGTTGGGCGAGGGACGAGCGCGGGCGGCCGATCGATCCTGCGACGAACGAGGCCATCGATGACCCCGATCGACCGCGACTCGCCGACTCCATCGAGACGGCCCTCCGGCTCGGCGAGGGCGTCGTGCTGGTCGCACCGGCCCCTCGCGAAGGCGAGCCGCCGGAATTCGACGAGCGTCGCTTCAGCGAGCGCTACTCGTGCCCGTATGACGGCACCACCATCGACGAGCTCGAGCCCCGGAGCTTCTCGTTCAACTCGCCGCATGGCGCGTGCCCGACGTGCGCCGGCCTCGGCACTCGCCTGGAGATCGACCCAGAGCTGGTGCTGCCGGACAGGTCGAAGAGCGTCATGACCGGGGCGGCCGTCCCGTGGGCACGCATGCCGACGGACGCGAGCTGGCGCCAGAAGATCACCGAGGCGATCTTCAACGCGCACGGCTGGAACCCGAAGGCCGCAGTGCGCGACCTCCCGCAGGAAGCGGTCGACTACCTGCTCTACGCACCCAAGGACGAGCACGTCGTCGTGCGCTACAAGCACGAACGCGGGGAGAACTCGTATCGAGCCCAGTTCGAGGGCGTGGTCACGTACCTCGAGCGGCGCTACCGCGAACCGGACTCCGAATACATCAAGACTGAGCTCGAGAAGTACATGGTCGAGCGGCCCTGCCCGGCCTGCAAGGGCAAGCGGTTGCGCCCCGAGGCTCTCGGCGTGACTGTCGACGGTCGCGACATCTCCGAGGTGGCAGACCTCTCGATCATGGACTCGCTGGAGTGGTCACGCTCACTCCCGAGCCGCATCTCCGATCGCGAGCGCGCGATCGCCCACCAGGTCCTCAAGGAGATTCGCGCACGGCTTGGGTTTCTCGTCGACGTCGGGCTCGACTACCTGACGGTGAACCGCACCTCGCAGACTCTCTCCGGTGGCGAGGCCCAGCGCATCCGGCTCGCGACGCAGATCGGGACGACGCTGATGGGGGTCCTGTACATCCTCGACGAGCCCTCGATCGGCCTGCACCAGCGCGATAACGCCAAGCTCATCGCGACGCTCACGCGCCTCCGGGACCTTGGCAACACGGTGCTCGTCGTCGAGCACGACGAGGAGACGATCCGCACCGCCGACTGGGTCGTCGACATCGGACCCGGGGCGGGGGAGCACGGCGGCGAGATCGTCGCGAACGGCCGGCTGGAGGCGGTCCTGGGCGAGCCGCGCTCGATCACCGGCGCGTACCTCCGCGGCGAGCGGGCCGTCCCGATTCCGAAGCAGCGCCGCAAGGGCAACGGGAAGACGGTGGTCGTCAAGGGCGCGCGCGAGCACAACCTCAAGCACATCGACG
>JBBRIM010000218.1:0-4666 GCA_038221095.1 Candidatus Limnocylindrales bacterium | reverse complement strand
CACCGGTCACGGCCACCCTCCACTGGATACCTGGAACCGTCTTGACAGCGCCTTTCGCCGATGTAACAGTGGAACACGATCGAACACTCGATGTCAATGCTCTTGTCAGGACAAGACGATAAAGGTGTTGGCTTCGAACATGTCTCAGAGTCCGACGCAGACCCACACGAGGGACCCACGCGTGCTCGACAGCCCGGCCGGTTCACTCCTGCGCGCCCGGTTCGGCACGGACAAGCCAATTGTCGCGATGTGTCACCTGCCGGCCCTGCCCGGGCGACCTCGCCACGACCGGGCGGCGGGCATCGGCCGAATCGTCGACAGCCTCGCCCACGACCTGCCGATCCTGCACGAGGCCGGCGTCGACGGGCTGCTCTTCTGCAACGAGGCCGACCTGCCCTACGAGTTGCGGGTCGGCCCCGAGATCCCGGCGGCGATGGCCGCCGCGATCGGCCAGCTCAAGTCGGAGATCCGTCTGCCGTTTGGGGTCAACATCGTATGGGACCCGCGGGCCAGCCTGGCCGTGGCCCGGGCGACCGGGGCAACCTTCGTCCGGGAGGTCTTCACGGGGGTGTACGAGAGTGACCTGGGGATGATGCAACCCGACTTCGGCGCGATCGCCGCCTACCGGACCATGATCGGGGCCGAGGATGTCGCCCTGTTCAGCAATATCACTCCGGAATTCGCCAGCAGCATCGGCCAGCGGACGATTGCCCAGCGGGCCCAGGGCGCGGCCTTCCTGGGCGTGGACGTGATCCTGATCAGCGGCCAGATCACCGGCATGTCAATCGACCTGGACGACCTGCGCGCGGCCAAGGCGGCCGCACCGGCCACCCCGGTCCTGGCCAACACCGGCGTACGGGCGGAGACGGTGACCGAGATCCTGGCAGTGGCCGACGGCGCGCTGGTCGGGACCACGCTCAAGCGGGACGGGATCACCTGGAACCCGGTCGATCGAGACCGGGCACTCAGGTTCATGGATGCGGCCCGGTTGAGCCGGCAGCGGGTGGCGGTGGCCTGACCTGGCCAGGACCCGGCTCTACTTCGTCACTGACCTGCACGGCTCGAGCAAGTGCTTCCGCAAGTTCGTCAACGCCGGCCCGATCTACAAGGCCGACGTGATGATCCTGGGGGGCGACATCGCGGGCAAGGCGATTCAGTCGATCGTGCGCGGACCGAACGGGACGTGGACCTGCTCGTTTGTCGGCTCGAACTACACGGTCACCACCGAATCCGAGCTGCTCGAGCTCGAGCGGCTCATCGCCGACCACGGCTACTACCCGTACCGCGCGGATCCAGGCGAGCTCGAGGCACGCGAGGCCGACGGCAGCCTGGACCGCCTCTTCGTCGACCTGATGGTCGAGCGACTGACCGGCTGGCTCAACCTGGCCGACGAGCGCCTGCGGCCGCTGGGCAAGCCGCTCTTCTTCATGCTCGGCAACGACGACCCGGTCGAGCTCGGCGAGCTGCTCGATCGGGCGCCCTGGGGCACGCACGACGAAGGCAAGGTCGTGTGGCTCGATGATGAGCACGAGATGATCTCGTGGGGCTTCTCGAACATCACCCCGTGGCACAGCCATCGCGAGCAGACAGAGGAACAGCTGACCGCGGAGATGAACAAGATGGCCGCCATGCTGAGCCACCCGGAGCGGGCGGTCCTCAACGTCCATGTGCCGCCCTATGGCACCCAGCTCGACGACGCCCCGAAGCTCGACGAGAACCGACGGGTACAGGCGGTCCTTGGCCAGGTCCAGTTCGCCGCCGTCGGCAGTACCGCGGTCCGCGACTTCGAACTGAGCCGGCAGCTCCTCCTCGGGCTCCACGGGCACATCCACGAGTCGTCCGGGATCCGCCGGCTGGGCCGGACGATCGTGATCAACCCGGGCAGCGACTATTCGACCGGGGCTCTCAACGGCGCCTTGATCACCCTCGACAAGGACAAGGTCAGCGCCCACCAGCTCGTCCGCGGCTGATGCCCCGGCTGGTGGCCCGGCCCAGGCCGGCAGGCGGCGATGCCGCCCAGATCCTGGTGGCGATCGATGTCGGCACATCCGGCGCCCGGGCCGCCGCCTACGACCTGGCCGGCCGGGCCGTCCTCGAAGTCCGGCGGTCCTATCCGACCCAGATCGGCCCGGGCGGTCGAGCCGAGCAGGATGCCAACCGCTGGCGGACGGCTTCCCTTTCCGCGCTGGGCCGGCTCGTCCGCGAGCTCGGCCCGGGCCGGCGGATCCGGGCGATCGGACTCACCGGCCAGTGTCCCTCGGTGGTGCCCCTCGACGCACGCGATCGGCCACTCCGACCCGGCCTGATCTACCGGGACAACCGGGCCACGGCCGAGGCCCAGGCCATTCGGCGCCAGTTCGGCGATCGGCTGATCCACGAACGGACCGGTCACCTGCCGGCGGCCTTCCACGTGGCTGCCAAGATCCTGTGGCTGCGCCGGCACGAGCCGGCCATCTTCGACGCCACCCGCCGGTTCGTCGAGCCATCCGACTTCGTGGCCCTGGCCCTGACCGGCGAAAACGTGACCGACTGGACGATCGCGACGGCATCGGCCCTGTTCAACCTGCGCGAGCGGCGCTGGGACGACGTCGTGCTGGCCGGACTGGACCTCGAGCCCGAGCTGCTGCCGGTCGCTCATCCCTCCTGGTCGGTGATCGGCCAGCTCCGTCCCGCCCTGGTGCGCCGGTTCGGCCTGCGCTACAACGTACCGGTCGTGATCGGGGGTGGCGATAGCCTCGCCTGCGCCTTCGGGGCCGGTGTCATCCGGCCCGGGTTGATCAGCGAGATGGCCGGCAGCTCCACCTGCCTCAACTCGGTCGTGCCCGAACCGCTGGCCGATCTTGACATCACCAACTACCCCAATCTGCTGCCCGACGGCGGCTACTTCACCGAGGTCGGGATCAACACGAGCGGCGAGGCCGTCGACTGGCTGGCGGGCCTTGCCTACGCCGGACGCAGCGGCCGGGCGACGGGCGCCGACTACGCCCGGATCGACGCCGAGGCGGCCGTCGTCCCGCCCGGGGCTGATGGCCTGCTGGTGGCCCCGGTGCTGGGTGACGGCGAACGCGACGATCCGGACCTGCGCGGTGCGGCCGTCGGCCTGTCGCTCCGACATGGTCGGGCGGCACTCGCCCGGGCCATCCTCGAGGGCGTCGCCTACGGCATCCGGGCCCGGCTGGAAACGTTGAGCATGGCCGGGTCGCCGGCAACCGAGTTGCGGGTTTCGGGCGGCGACGGCCGGCTGGGCACATGGAACCAGATCAAGGCCGACGTCCTGGGGATCCCGGTCGTGCGTGTCCCGGGCGACGCGACCGCGGCCGGCGCGGCATTGCTGGCCGGGCTGGGCGTGGGCATCTATCGCGACGCGGCCGAGGCCGTGGCGGTGACTGCTCACCCCGATCGCGCGCTTGAACCCGACCCCGCTTCCCAGCAGCGCTACAACGAGCTGTATCCGGCCTATCGGCGGCTCGTCCGGTCACCGGTACTCCACGGTGGCTGAGATGCGCGTCCAACTCGGGATCAACACCTGTTTCGCGGTCAAGCGCTGGCCGCGTCCGGTTGACTGGGCCACGGTTGTGCGCGACGACCTGGGCCTCGACCTGGTCGAGCTGTCGCTTGATTTGTTCGAGGAGATCGAGACGCCGGAGCATCGCCGCCGGGACGTGCTCGAGACGCGGGCTGCCCTCGAGGCAGCCGGCCTCACCGCCCGGGGCACATTCACCGGCCTGGTCGCCTATTCGCGCAACCTCCTGCTCCACCCCGACCCAAACGCCCGGCGCGCGGCCCTGCGCTGGTACGAGAGCGTCGTCGACCTCAGCGCCGACCTGGGCGTGGCCGGTACGGGTGGCCACGTCGGGGCGCTGAGTGCCCCGGACTGGCGTGACCCGGCCGTGGTCGCCGAACGCTGGGCCGGGCTCAAGGCCGACCTCGCCTCGCTGAGCGCCCGGGCCAGGCGGCTCGGGCTCGAGTACTTCCTGGTCGAGAACCTCGTGCCGGTTCGCGAGCCGGCCACGATGGCCCAGCTGGCCGACCTGCTCACGCCGGGCGATGCCGGGCACGTACCGATCGGCCTGTGCCTCGACCTGGGTCATGCATGCGTACCCGGAATGGAAGGGGCCGAACGCGACCCATACGCCTGGCTGGCTCGTTTCGGCGCCGAGCTGCTGGAGGTCCAGCTCCAGCAGTCGGATGCGGACGGCGATCGCCACTGGGCGTTCACCGAGGCACGCAACCACGAGGGCCGAATCGATGCCGGCCGGGTTCTCGACACCCTCGCCCAGGCGGGTGCCGCCGAGGTCACCCTGATCCTCGAAGTGATCCCGGGCTGGGAGCAGCCCGACGACGAGCTCCGGGCCGACCTGGTCGCGTCGGTCGACTATTGGCGCTCGGCGATCGAGCAGCGCGGACTGGCCGGGTGAGCGCCGTGGACCGACTGACGGTGGGTACGGTGGAGATCAACTACCGGGTCGAAGGCGATGGTCCGGAAACGGTCCTCCTCGTCAACGGGATCGGCGACGACCTCGAAGCGTGGCTGCTCCAGGTCCCGGACTTCCTTCGAGCCGGCTTCCGGGTCGTGAGCTTCGACAACCGCGGGATCGGCCGTTCGAGCAAACCGCCCGGTCCGTACACGAGCCGCCTGGGTGCCGCGGATATCCGAGCGGTGGTC
>JBBRIM010000217.1:0-4724 GCA_038221095.1 Candidatus Limnocylindrales bacterium | reverse complement strand
TCGTCTTGCCAGCCCCGTTGCGGCCCATCAGGCAAGCGACCTCGCCGGGCGACACCTCGAAGGACCCATCCCGCAACACGATTGACGTTCCGTAGCCCGCGTGGAGGCTGCTGACACTCAGCACGGCGGTCAATGACGTCTCCCCAGGTAGGACGCCTGCACCTCCTGGTTGGCCTGGACTTCGTCGATCGTGCCGTCGGCCAGCACCTCGCCGCGGTGCAGCACGGTCACCCGGTCGCTGACCAGCCGGATGAACTCGATGTTGTGCTCGACAACGACCATCGCCTCAGCCGCGCCGGCGGCCTGCAGGGCACGGAGCAGCGAGGCCGTGCGCCGGCTCTCGGCCCGCGTCATGCCGGACGTCGGCTCGTCGAGGAGGAGCAGCTTCGGCTTTGTGAGCAGCACCATCCCGATCTCCAGCCACCGCTGCTGGCCGTGGCTGAGATGGCGCGCGCGTCGCCATCGAACGTCTGCGAGCTCGATCAGTTCGAGGACCCGTTTCACCTCACCCGGATCGACGGACGAATCGGTTCCCGGCAGCTTTGGAAGCGCTCCCAGCAGGAGGTTCTCCTCGATGCTGAGATCGTTGAAGATGCTGGCCACCTGGAACACCAGTCCCATCCCCAGCCGCGCCCGCTCATGAGCCGGCAGATGGGTCACATCCGTGTCGCCGAACCAGATGGTGCCGCGATCGGCGTGCAGGCGACCGTAGATGAGGTGGAGCAAGGTGCTCTTCCCGGCTCCATTGGCGCCGATCAGCCCGCGCAACTCACCGCCACGCAGTTCGAGCGAGACGTCATTGACCGCGACGAAGCCACGGAAGCCCTTGGTAAGGCCGTCGATGGTCAGCACGCTCACGCCCCCCGCTCCCGGTCGAGGAAACCGAAGATGCCCGAAGGCAGCACGAGGATGACCGCGACCATGATCACTCCGATGACGACCAACCAGATGTCGAGCAGGGAACCCGAAAGTGTGGCGGTGAGGTAGGGAAGGAGGATCGCACCGACGATGGGGCCGATGAGGGTGCCTCGGCCCCCGAGCACGACCCACAGCAATACCAACGTGGAGGCACCGACGCCCACGGCGCTGGGAGACACGATGCCCTCATGGACGTAGAAGATGGCACCCGCGAGACCGGCGATGGCGGCAGAAAGCACGAAGGCGCGGCGCTTGATCCCAGGCACGTCATAGCCCAGAAGGTCGATCCGGTCCTCGTTATCTCGAATGCCGCGGAGGATGAGCCCGGAACGGGAACGCAAAAATCGTTGGACGCCGAGATACGTGGCGAGCAGGAGCAGGCCAGCGAGGGCGTAGAAACCATAGCCCTGCTGGAGAGATATCACGCCCGGCACGCCGAGGCTCGAGCTCATCAGGATGCCGTTCCGGCCTCCGGTGAATGAGCCACCCGCGTTGGTGAGACGCTCGGCAACTACCGCTACCGCCAGGGTCACCACCGCAAACTCGACGCCGCGCAGAGCTGCTCGACCCGAAAACACGAAGTACGACAGGGCGAGCGCGAACATGGCCACTGCCAGCACCGCGCCGATGATCGCTGCCCATAGCGGCACTGGCAGGAACGCATCCTGGTGCGTCGTCAGCACGCCGACGACGTAGCCCCCGCCGCCTAAGAACGCCGCGTGCCCGAACGTGAACATCCCGCCGTAGCCCCAGATGAGGTCCACGGAGACTGCGAACGCGGCCAACAGGAAGTACCGGCCGAGTCGATCGATGAGGAACGTATCGCCGCTGACCAGCGGAAAGCCGATCAGCACCAACAGGAGGATCGCCTCGACACCACGCCGGCTGCGATGGGTGGCCGCTGACCCGGCGAGCCCGGGCAGCGGTACCCGCCAGCGTGGTCCCCTCATCGACGACCCAGGCCTATGACATGTCGAGGAGCTCCCGTCGTTCCCATCGGCTTGCCCCTACAGGTGGCAAGCTTCCTCTGGATCCATGTTGGGGAAGCTCTGCGCGAGGACGTACTTCCCGTTCTTGGCCTGGACGAGGTTGATCGTCTGCTGGAGATAGTGAGACGGCGTGATCGTCACCGGGCCGGTAGGCCCTCCGAAGGAGAGCCCGGGGAGAGCGGCGGCCACGGCCTTCGGATCCACCGAACCAGACTTCTCGACTGCCGCTTTGTAGAGGTAGACGGCGTCGTACGCACCGACACCTTCCCCGCCCGATGGAATCTTACCCGCCCCGAACTCAGCCGAATACGCGTCCAGGAAGGGCTTTACGCCGGGGGCGTCGGCCGCGGTGAACAACGGCAGCGCCGTGTAGGAATTTTCGGCGAGCGTCCCGACGCCGGGGAGGTCAGGGTCACCCAGGAAGATGGTGCCGACACCGACGGTGTCAAGGAGATTCGCGTCAGCGAGCGCCTTGAGGGCGCTGCCC
This sequence comes from Candidatus Limnocylindrales bacterium, assembly GCA_038221095.1. Lineage (GTDB taxonomy): Bacteria > Chloroflexota > Limnocylindria > Limnocylindrales > CSP1-4 > Palsa-1033. Next base: position 2,330 of record JBBRIM010000217.1, on the reverse strand, counting down.
CATACGGCCGGATACAGCGAGAAGATGTAGTCGGGCTTCTTGTCGCGCACTGTCGTGACAAGCTCGCTGAAGTCCTCGGCGATGAGTGGCAGGTAGAGTTCGGAGACCACGGAGCCACCGTTGGCGGCGATGATCGGCTTGGCGATCTCGAAGCTGCGGTGGGGCCACACGTAGTCGGCTCCGAACAACATGGCCTTGGGGCCGTAGTTATGTTGCAGCACGGGGATCAGGGGCCGAATCTGTTGTGCCGGCACGGCGCCGAACGAGAAGTACAGCTGGTTGCACTTCCCACCCTCGAATGTCTCGGTGTAGAAGAGCAGCTTGCCGGCTTCCTCGACGACCGTCTTGTACGCGGCGTCATTGGCATCCGAGCCGATGGGACCCATCACCAGGTCCACCTTGTCGCTCTGGATCAGCTTGCGGGCCTTGTCGACCGTGGCGCTCACGTCGGTCTGGGTGTCCTCGACGATCACCGTGATCTGCCGGCCCGCGATCCCGCCCTTTGCGTTGATCTCCTTCACGGCCAGCTGAGCGCTGTTCGCCAGGCTGGTGCCGTAGGTGGTGAACGGACCAGTCAGGTCGGCGAGGATCCCGATCTTGATGGGTTCGCTGGACGCGGGAGTTGAACTGATCGGCGTGCCCGTCGACGCGCCGGTCGGCGCGCTCGCCGGCGTGCCGGTCGTGCACGCGGCGAGCAGCAACGCCAGAGCGATCCCCGGGCCACCGTAACCGGCGCCCCGAGCGACCTCACGCCTCGTCCGCTGGTGGTCCGCTCGACCGCTCACCCATCCGTGGTTGCTCACTTCCGCCCCTCCGTTCCTAGATCGCACGCAAAAACGCGTTCAGAAGCATCAGGAAGATCGGAGACCTCCTTCTCGTGCGGCAGGCGCCTCTTGGGGCCCGACTCGCGGCTTGTCCGGGCAGCACCCCGGTCTGCGGTTCCGTCTGCATTACGGCTGGTCAATGCGCCCGGGCCGGCTCGAAGACCGTCAACACCTCGTCGAGGCTCGAGACCGTGCCGAAGTGCGTATCGATGTCGTACAGGCTTGACGCCTGTTCGCGCTCGCCGGTGGCGGCGACGCAATCCTCGACGACGATCACGTCGTAGCCGCGGAAGAACGCGTCATGCGCCGTGGAGCGCACGCAGATGTTGGTGACCACGCCGGCCAGGATGACGTGCCCGATGCCCAGCTCCCGCAGCCGCAGATCCAGGTCCGTCTCGTAAAAGCCGGAGTAGCGCCGTTTCGCGACCCGGTACTCATCGTCGGGCGGTTGCAGCGCCTCGACGATCTGCGCTCCCCACGTACCGGCGAGGCAATGGACGGTGCGCTTATCGAACTCGCGGTCGTCCGACGGGTGCGTGTCGCAGACCCAGATCACCGGCGACCCGTGTGCCCGAGCGGTGGCCACCAGGAGTCGGATGGGCCCGTAGATTCGCACACCTTCCGGTAGGGGCATTGCCCCGGTTGGCTCGAGGAAGTCATTGAGCATGTCGATGACCAGCACTGCGCTACGAGCGGGATCGAAATCGAGGCTGCGCCGGACGCGATGTTCCGAGAAAGAAATCAAGAAAGCCGCGTGCCGCTGCGAGGAGCCATGGAAGCCTCGATGGTGAATACCGTCCGGATGCCCATCAGTCAACCACCAGTTCGAGCGCGCCTGCTCGCCCAGCTATCCGGCGCCGACAGTACCACGCAGCCGACCTCCCGAGAGGCGCGTGAGCGCGACCCCAACCGCTCTGCCAACCTCCGCCATCAACTCAGGCTGGGGGCGCTGCCGAACCCGATCTGCGCCTCGCCTCTGCCCGTTTCGCGAGGACTCGAAGCGAACCTCGGAAGATCAGTCCGTGGATCGGGTACAGCACGTACCAGTAGGCAAGGCCGGGAAGACCCTTCGGCTCGAAGAACGCGGTCTGGGTCAGCCGACTGCCATTTTCGGTGGGCACGACCTCGTACTGCAGCCAGGCGCGGCCTGGCACTCGCATCTCCGCCCGTAGACGGAGCGACGCAGGAGCCCGAATCTCCTCGACTCGCCAGAAATCGAGCGCATCGCCTACCCGCAGGTGGTGGGGATCCCGACGTCCAAGACGCATTCCCACTCCTCCGACGATCCTGTCCATCAAGCCGCGGATGCGCCAGAGGAGATTGGCGTAGGGCCAGCCGGCTTCGCCGCCGAGCTGCTCGATCTCGGCGAACACCCGCTCTTGCGGTGCCTCGACCGAGCGGGTTCGGCGCTCGACGATCATCCCCTCATGCGAGGTGACCGAGGTGAGGCTCGCCCTGTCCGGCGCCGCCAGCGCGTCGAACCAGGTTGACTCCACGTCGTGGCCA
>JBBRIM010000216.1:0-4726 GCA_038221095.1 Candidatus Limnocylindrales bacterium | reverse complement strand
GGACCGACCCGAACTCCCAGACCGCCACGTCCGGGATCGGTTCAGGGGTCATCTTCGACGCGAAGGGCTGGATCCTGACCAACCGCCACGTCGTGGCCAACACGACCGGCCTGACCGTGCAGCTCAAGGACGGCCGCCAGTTCCCCGGCACGATCTATGGGGTCGACACCCTGACCGACCTCGCCGTCGTCAAGGTCGAGGCCGCCGACCTGCCCACGGCTCCGCTCGGCAACTCATCGGCGATCAAGGTCGGCGAACTGGCGATTGCGATCGGCAGTCCGCTGGGCACCTACTCGAACAGCGTCACCTCCGGGATTGTCTCGGCGACCGGGCGGAGCATCGACACGGACACCGGCTCCGTCCGCAACCTGATCCAGACCGACGCGGCGATCAACCCCGGTAATAGCGGTGGGCCGCTCGTCGACGACGTCGGCGACGTGATCGGGATCAACACGGCCGTGGCCACCAACGCCCAGGGCATCGGCTTCGCGATCCCGATCGACATTGCCAAGCCGATCATGCAGCAGGCGATCGCCGGCCAGGCCCTTGCCCGGCCCTGGATCGGGATCCGCTACGAGACGATCACCCTGCAGCTCCAGCAGCAGCTCAAGCTGGCCGTTGCCCAGGGCGCCCTCGTCGACGGCGGCCAGGACAGCGCCGGAGCGACCCAGGCAGGCGCGGTCGCCGGCAGTCCGGCCGACAAGGCCGGAGTCAAGGACGGCGACATCGTCACCTCGATCGAGGGCATCGACGTCACCGGCGAGCATCCCCTCGATTTCATCCTGACCCAGTTCGCGCCGGGTCGAACCGTGACCCTCGGGATCAACCGGGCCGGTAAGACCATCGAGCTCCAGGTCACCCTCGGGACCCGACCGACTACCCCCTGATCAAAGCCAGTTCCAGCGGAGACCCCGGTGCCTGTCCCTCCAGGTGCCGGGGTCTCCGGATTCAGCGGCCGGAGTGACGCCGCCAGATTTCCACCCCGGCCCAGGCCAGGGTGCCGTCGATCGGCGCCTGGGGCTTGCGTACCCGGATGCCAACCTCCGTGATCGGCGCGAATGCCGTCAGGACTTCCTGGGCCAGCGCCTCGGCCAGGGCCTCGATCAGGCGGAAGCTGGTGGACTCGACGACTGTCCGGCAGATCTCGAAGACGGCGCCGTAGTCGACCGTCCGGCCGAGGTCATCCTCGACCGCCGCCGGCTGCAGGTTGAGGACCATCTCGACGTCCACGTGGAACGGCTGGTCCGCCCGCTGCTCCGCGTCGCTGACCCCATGGCGGCCCTGGAAGACCATGTCGTGCAGGACGATTCGATCGCTCACGGGGGCATCATCGCAGGTCCTCGCGGACGATCGCATCGGTCATCCGGGCAGCCCGCATGTTGGCCTGGACATCGTGGACCCGGACGAGGTCGACCCCGCACGAGGCGGCCAGGGCCGTGGTCGCCAGGGTTGCCTCGAGGCGCTCGTCCGGGGGCAGGTCGAGGACCCGGCCGAGGGTGGACTTGCGGGACGTGCCGAGCATGATCGGCCGGCCCAGCAGGTGCAGCTCGGGCAGGCGCCGGAGCAGCTCCAGGTTGTGCTCGGCTGTCTTGCCGAAGCCGAAGCCCGGATCAACGATCAGCGACTCCAGGGGGCAACCGGCGGCCACGGCCCGCTCGATTGCGCGCCACAGATCGGCAATCAGCTCGGCCATCAGGTTCGCGTAGCGCGGCTCGAGCCGGTTGTGCATCAGGATGATGGGCACCCGGCGCTCGGCTGCCAGGCGGACAAGGCCGTCGTCGGGGCCCACGCCCCATACGTCGTTGAGCAGGTCCGCCCCGGCATCGAGTGCCGCGGCCGCGACGGCCGGTTTGGTCGTATCGATGCTCAAGGGAACATGGGGCAGCTCGGCCCGGATCGCCCGGAGCACGGGGATCACCCGCTCGATCTCCTCCTCTGTGGCCACCGCGGCGTGACCGGGCCGGGTGGATTCGCCCCCGATGTCGAGCAGGTCGGCCCCCTCGGCGACCATCGTCCGGGCCTGCTGGACGGAGCCCTCGGTGATCTTGGCCGACCCAGGCGCCATGCCGGCAGCCAGGCCATCGCCCGAGAACGAGTCGGGCGTGACGTTGATGATCCCGGCCACGAATGTCTTCTCGCCCCAGCGAAACAGGCGCGGGCCGATCCGGATCGGAGCAGGCGGGACGGCGCGCAGCGGCGGAGTCATCCCGCGGATCCTGCCACGTCACGCAAGGCGGGGTCGTCAATGAGGAGCGCTCGCACGGCGCCGACGAGATAGAGCGAGCCGGCCACGACGATCGGGCCGGCTGCCTCGGCGAGCGCTGCCTCAAGGGCTGCGGCCAGCGGCCGGATCAGCTCGACCGGGGACTGGCGGCCTTGCGTCCGGGTGGCTGCCCAGAGGGCGGCCAGGTTCTCGGCCGGCAGCGCCCGGGGCGCCTCGATCTCGGTGCAGATCACCCGCGCATCGCCCAGGGCCGCCGAGCCCGACAGCGCATTGACAACCCCGGCCACGTCCTTGTCGGCCATCGACCCGAAGACCAGGGTGAGCGGTGGCGGCCGCCGCTCCGCCCCACCGGCAAGGAACGGACGCAGATCGTCGAGCGCCTGGGCGAGGACCGCGGCGCCGGCCGGATTGTGGGCCCCATCGAGCAGGACCTCGCGCGTCCGGTGCGAGCCGGTCGTTGCCGTTTCGATCAGCTCGAGCCGACCCGGCCAGCGAGCCGACGCGTAGCCCTGCCGCCGGGCATCCGGCGCAACGGTTGCGATCCCAGCCTCGGCCAGGGCATCGAGGAGTGCATCGGCGACGGCCACGTTGGCCGCCTGGTGGCGGCCGCGCAGCCCAACCCGGGTCTCGCCCAGGCCCGCCAGCTCGACCACGATCCCGTCGCGGTCCCAGCCCAGCATGGGCGCCGGTGTCACGACCCGGAGGGTCACGCCCAGGCGTCCGGCCCGGCGCCGGATCACGGCGAGGCCCTCACCGTCGGCGCCGGTCAGCGCGAGATCGCCCCGCTCGATGATCGCCGCCTTCTCACGGGCAATGGCCGTGACGGTCGAACCGAGCTGGTCCTGGTGGTCAAGATCGACGTTGGTGATCACGGCAACCCCACCATCCCAGGCGTGGGTCGCGTCGAGACGCCCGCCCAGGCCCACCTCGACCAGGGCCAGGTCAACTGCCTGATCGGCGAACCAGCGGTAGGCGACCGCGGTCAGCAGCTCGAACTCGGTGGGATCGCCGTGACGGCGGGCGACCCGGTCGGCCGCCGGCAGGGCCGCCTCGACGAGCCGGGCGAACGTCGCCGGGTCAACCAGCCGGCCGCCGATCTGGAGTCGCTCGCGGTAGGTGACGAGGTGGGGCTTGGGGGTCTCGCCGGCATGCAGGCCGGCAGCCCGCAGGGCGCTCGCGGCGAGGGCGAGGACGCTGCCCTTGCCGTTCGTGCCACCGATCAGGGCACCCCTGAACGAACGTTGCGGGTCACCCAGTTCATGGAGGAGGGCCCTGGTGCGGCCCAGCCCGAGGCGGATCCCGAACCGGCCCCGCTCCTGGAGCGCCGCCAGGGCGCCGTCGTAGGTCAGGCTGCCCACGTCACTCCCGGGACAGTTCGTCCTCGTAGAAGACGCACTGGTTGAAGCGGGGGGTCAGGCAGACGTCGTTGATGTAGCCCTGCTCCAGGTGAACACCGCCGCGCAGCTGGCAGCGCGACACGTTCTGGTCCTGGCGGATCAAGGCCTTCAGGAGGTGGGGCGCCTGGATCGGAATCGCACCGCGCACACCAGTCATGTAAAAGTGCGGACAGACATTCCGGCGCAGGTTGGGCAGCCCGAATCCGGACCGGTTCATCTGGGGGAGCGCCGGATACCCCGGCGGCGCGGTCGGGGGAGGCGGGCTCACCCGGGCGATCGGGGGAACGCCGAAACCGGGCCGGCCGGTGGCGCGGGGCTGTTTTGGATCGCGAGCCTGCAACCTCTCCCTCGAATTCGGCGCAGCCCACCAGACGTGCGCGCACCACGCCAGAGTACAACGGCCCGGCCCTCGCGCATCGGGCCGTCCGGCCGTCGGGCTCGCCCACCGGTCCGGGGCGATCGATCTGCGACAATGCAGGCGATGACGAGCCGGCGCGGACGAAGCTCCCAGGTGCGGCCTCGACCCCCGAGCACGGGCCATGTCCAGCCGGGCCGGCCGAAGGCTCGGCCAACGCCAACCACCCGCGTGGCCGGCCGGCGACCGGGGTCGGGATCCGGATCGGCCCCGCTGCCGTGGGCGGCCAAGGCCGGTCTCGCCCTCGTCGTGATCGCCCTGGGCGTGGTCGTCATGTTCAACGCACCGGGCGTCATCGGGGCAATCGCGGGCGGGATCGGCCATGCCCTGAGCGGCGTTGCAGACAAGCTCACCGCAACCGGCGCACCCAGCCCGACCGACCTGGTCCTGCCGCCCGCGCCGGCCCTGACCATCCCGAGCCAGCCGTACACCAATCAGCCGACGCTCGATCTCACCGGCACCGTCCCGAACTCGATCGCCGGCCAGCCCGGCTATTCCATCCGGATCTATCGCAAGATCGGAGCGGCGGCGCCGGCCAGGACGGCCGAGGTCCCGGTCGGATCGGGCCCCACGTTCACGGTCCCGGCCGTAGCCCTGACCGTCGGCACCAACGCCTTCACCGCGACGATCGCCAACGCCGCGGGTGAGAGCCCTCCGTCGGTGGCGGTCACCTACATCCTCGACACGTCG
>JBBRIM010000215.1:0-4759 GCA_038221095.1 Candidatus Limnocylindrales bacterium | reverse complement strand
GGACCCCACTCGACGACGTCGCGATGGCGCTGGCCGGGTCGGTCCTCGTTGGCCGGCACGACTTCTCGGCCTTCGGGGCGACGGACCGCCAGCCGGTCCGGACCGTTCATTCGGTCCGGGTTCGCCGGAAAGGTCGGGTCGTGACGATCGACGTCCGGGCCGATGCCTTCCTGCGGGGAATGGTTCGACGGATCGTGGCCGTCCTGTTGAAGGTCGGACACGGCAAGATGGACGTGGCCGGGGTTGGCGCGGCGCTCGGCGCCGGACAACCCGCCCTCTCCGGAGCAGCCGCTCCGGCGCGAGGACTGTGCCTGCGACGGGTCGCTCTCGGGCGGCCCCAGCGGGATTGGATGGAGAACTCGGAGCATCATGACCGCGAAGACCTACACGCCTCGTGAGAGCGAGATCGACCGACGCTGGTATGTCGTCGATGCGGCGGACGAGACCCTCGGCCGCCTCGCATCGCGGGTCGCCCACGTCCTCGTCGGCAAGCACAAGCCAACCTACGCTCCGCACATGGACTCCGGCGACCACGTGATCATCCTCAATGCCGCCCGGATCGCGGTCAGCCGTGACAAGCTCGAGTCCAAGCTCTACATCCGCCACAGCGGTCATCCCCAGGGCTACAAGGAGGAGACCCTCGGTCATCTCCTCGATCGTCGCCCCGAGGAGGTCATTCGCCGAGCGGTCAAGGGCATGCTGCCGCACAACCGCCTCGGCGCCCAGCAGCTCCGCAAGCTGAAGGTGTACGCCGGCTCGGATCATCCGCATCAGGCCCAGCGGCCTGAGCCGCTGGCCTGACGGAGGACCGCCATCATGTCTACCCCTGCGTTCTACTACGGGACCGGTCGGCGCAAGACGGCCGTCGCCCGGGTTCGCCTGCTGCCCGGTGAAGGCGAGATGATCGTCAACGGCCGGACGATGGACCAGCACTTCGGCAACGCTGTCAACGAGTCCGATGTCCGGATGCCCTTCCGGGTGACCGGTACGGACGGCCGCTTCAACACGATGATCAAGGTCGAGGGCGGCGGCGTGACCGGCCAGGCCGGCGCGATCCGGCACGGGATCGCCCGGGCTCTCCTCCAGCTCGACGAGGCGCATCGCCTCTCGCTCCGCCAGGCCGGCCTCCTGACCCGCGACCCGCGGATGAAGGAACGCAAGAAGTACGGCCTGAAGCGCGCGCGCAAGGCGCCCCAGTACACCAAGCGCTAACCGCCGCGGAACGGCGTGGCACGGACGCCAGCCCGATGACGACCGCGGCTTCGCTGCGTGGTCGCGATCTGCTGAGCGCCGCGGACCTGTCCCGATCGGAGGTCGAGGGGCTCTTCGATCGGGCCACCGAATTGAAGGCTGAATTCCGATCCGGGTATCCCCACGCCCAACCGGCCCTGGCCGGCCGGACTCTGGCCATGCTCTTCCAGAAGCCCAGCCTGCGGACCAGGGTGACCTTTGAGGCCGGGGTCGCCCAGCTTGGCGGCCATGCAATCTACCTGACCAGCGAGGTCGTCCTCGGAGCCCGTGAGAGTGTCCGCGACGTGGCCCGCAACCTCGAGCGCCTGGTCGACGCGATCGTGGTCCGGACCGGGTCGCATGAAGTGGCCGTGGAGCTCGCCGCCCAGGCCGCCATCCCGGTGATCAATGGCCTGACCCTGCGCGAACATCCCTGCCAGGCACTGGCCGACCTGTTCACGATCCGGGAGCATTTCGGCCGGCTCGATGGGGTCGTGCTGGCGTTCGTCGGCGACGGCAACAACGTCTACCACTCGCTCGCCCTGCTGGGGGCCACCCTCGGGATCGAGGTCCGCCTGGCCCATCCGCCGGGCTACGCCCCGAATCCCCGGATCGTCGAACGGGCCGTGAAGCTCGCCTCGGCCAGCGGCGGCCGGATCGTCTTCTCGGGCGATCCCGCCGAGGTGGTTGCCGGCGCGTCGGTGGTGTACACCGACGCATGGACGTCGATGGGCCAGGAGTCTGAGGCCGAGGCCCGTCGTGATGCCTTCGCTGCGTTCCAGGTCAACGCCGCGCTGGTGGCCATTGCCGGCCCGGGGGCGATCGTGATGCACTGCCTGCCGGCCCACCGCGGGGAGGAGATCACGTCGGCGGTGATGGATGGCCCCCAGAGCGTGATCTTCGACCAGTCCGAGAATCGGCTGCATGTCCAGAAGGCGCTCCTGGTCGAGCTGATCGGCTCGCCCGGCGGCGGTCGTCCCGGTGCGAGCAGGTCATGACCGACGTCCTCTACGAGCGCTACAAGGAGGCCCTCCGGCTTGGCCATGTGGCCGCCCTCCACGGGCACCTGGATGACGCCCTTGCCGCCTATGCCGTCGCGGCCGAGGTCGCGCCCGATCGAGCCCTGCCGCTGACCAGCCGGGCCGTGGTCCTGGTTCGCCTCGACCGGCTCGACGAGGCACTCGAGGCCTACGGCGCGGCCCTCGGCCTTGCCCCGCGTGACGAGGCGGCCCTGGGCGGACGGGCCGACACGCTCATCCGGGCCGGACGGACGGCCGAGGCAGCCGGGGCCCTCGACCTCCTGGCCGAGGCGCAGGCCGTCGGTGGTCGCCTGCCCGAAGCCTGTGACACCGCCCGGCGAGCCCTCGAGCTGGCCGAATCGCGGGCGCGCCGGCGACACCTCGCCGACCTGACCGAACTGGTCCGCGACTCGCCCGGTGGTGCCGCCGAGGCGGCCCTGGCCCGGGCCCTGCGGGTCCTCGAGGAACCGGTCCGGGTGGCCCAGTCGCCGGTCGAGACGCCGGCCATCCCGGAGTTCGCCGGCGCGCCCAAGGGCGTGCTCAAGGGCGAGCCCGCCGGGACGTCTGCGCCCGCTGGGGCCGGCGAGGTCGAGCTCATCCCGGTGGATGTCGGCGGCGTTCTCGCCCGGCTCGAGGCCGCGATCGCCTCGGATGACCCCGCGGCCCGGATCCGGGCGATTGTCTCGGCCAGCCGCGAGCTGGCTGCCGCGGGGCTCGACGAGGCCGCCCTCGATGCTGCCGATTCGGCTCTCGGGCTGGCCCCCGACGACGCCGACCTGCACCTCGTCCTGGTCGAGCTGTACGTCGCCCGCGGCTGGCGGACGCTGGCCGCCGACAAGCTCCTCCTCCTCGGGCGCCTGGTCGAGTTGTCGGGCGATGCCGCCGTGCGCGATCGCCTGTGTGCTGCCGTGACCCGCCTCCTGCCCGACGACAGCCGGCTCGCGGGACTGTGTGCCTGACCTAGACTGAGCGCACGATGCAGCTCGTCCAGTCGATCCTCGGCCAGGTCCAGTTCAATACGGTCGTCGACGTTGCGATCACGGCCCTGCTGATCTACGGACTCTTCAGCCTGATCCGGGGGACCCGGGCGGTCAGCCTGGTGATCGGGGTCACGGTGATGCTGCTGGTCTACGCCGCGGCGCGCTTCTTCGACCTGCGGCTGCTGCGCCAGGTCCTGGAAACCGGCGCCCTGGTGGGCGTCTTCGCCCTCGTCGTCGTGTTCCAGCCGGAGCTCCGCCGGGCGCTCGATCGGATCGGCCGGGTCGGTTCCTTCACCTGGCTGCTGAGCGGGGCCGACCAGCGCGTGATCGGCCACGTCGCGGCGGAGGTGGCCCGGGCCTGTGGGTTGCTGGCCGCGGACCACTACGGGGCGCTGATCGTGATCGAGCGGGAGACCGCCCTCGGCGAGATCGCCGAAACCGGGGTGATGCTCCATGCCGACCTGACTGCCGATCTGCTCCGGACGATCTTCATGCCCCGCTCGCCACTCCACGACGGCGCCGTGATCGTGCGCGCCGACAGCGTCGTCGCTGCCGGCGCGGTGCTGCCCCTGGCCGAGACCACGATCCTGCCACCCGAACGATTCGGGACCCGCCATCGAGCGGCGGTCGGGATCGCCGAGCAGACCGATGCGATCGTGGTCGTCGTCTCCGAGGAGACCGGCCAGACCAGCCTGGTCGAACGGGCCCGGATCGTGCGCAACCTCAATCCCGATCAGCTCGAGCGAGCGTTGGTCGGCCTGCTCGACTCGGCTGGTGGGCGGCGCTCGTTGCTCGGCCGGATGCCGGCCGGCGGCTTTCGGCCGGCCGGCGGCCGGATCGCCCGGGTCAGCCGGCCGGCCCATGACTCGCCCGCCTCGGCCGAGGCCCGGCCTGGGGATGACGACGAACCGGGGTCGCCGGCACCGGTGAGCAAGCCGCGGTGAGGAACGAGGCCACCCGGATCGCGGCCCGGATCGTGCGCAACTGGCCGCTCAAGCTCGGCTCGCTCGTGCTGGCGACGTTCCTCTACGCGGGCCTCGTCCTGTCCCAGAACGCCCAGATCTGGCCCGGCCGGATCCCGATCGTGGCGACCAACCAGCCGGCCGATGCCGTCCTCCTGAGCAACCTTGGCGAGGTCACCAACGTGCGCTTCTTCGCACCGGTCGACGTGGCCGATCGATTGACCAACACGAGCTTCAGCGCGACTGCCGACCTGTCGACCGCGACCCGCCGGGCGGGCACCTCCTTTGCAACCGTCCAGGTCCACGTCCAGGCGGTCGATCCCCGGGTCCAGATCCTCGGTTTCGATCCCCAGTTGATCCAGGTCCAGCTCGATCCGCTCGTCTCGAAGAGCGTCCCGGTCCAGGTCGACGAAGGCACGGTGCCGGCCGGCCTGCAGCCCAGCGACCCGGTCCTCTCGACCGCGTCGGTGACCGTTTCCGGGCCCGACTCGATCGTCCGCCTGGCAACCGCGGTGATCGCCCGGGTGGTGATCCAGCCCTCGGGCCTGAACGTCGACCAGCAGGTGCC
>JBBRIM010000214.1:0-4784 GCA_038221095.1 Candidatus Limnocylindrales bacterium | reverse complement strand
GGCCAAGAGCCGGCTCGGCGGCGCCCTCGATGCGGAGGAGCGCCAGGACCTGGTCCGGCTCCTCCTTGAGCGAACAATCCGGGCCGCCCGACAGGTCCACGAAATCGAGCGGGTGGTGGTGGTCAGCCCCGACCGGGCGATCCTCGAGCTGGCCGTCAGTGCCGGGGCCGCTCCCCTGCTGCAGGCCGGCGAGGGCCTCAACGAGGGTCTTGGCCAGGCCGTTGGCTGGGCGCTCGAAACGGGCGCCAGCGCCGTCCTTGTCCTGGCCGCGGACCTGCCCTCGGTCAGCCCGACCTCGATCGGCAAGATCGTGGCCGCAGCCGCGGCAGCCGTCACCCCGGCGCGCGCGATCGTCGTGGTCGTCCCCGATCGGCACGGCCTGGGCACGAACGCGCTCCTCCTCAGTCCGCCGGATGCGATCGCGTTCTCCTTCGGGCCGGGCAGCCGGGTGGCCCACGAGGCCGCAGCCCGGGCGGCCGGGGCACTCAGCCTCGAGATCGACGGACCGCTGGCGCTCGACCTGGACCTGCCCGAGGACCTGACCCTGGCTGAAGAACGGGGACTGCTCGATCCGAGCCATGACGGCTGAGCGGCCCGCCCCCGGCGACGAGGGTCGGCTGACGGTGGTGGCTCTCGATGGAATCCCCGAGGTCCGGCCCGGTGATGACCTGGCCGGCCTGATCGTGGCCGCGATCGACCGGCTTCTGGCCGGCGATCCTGGCTTCGGACTCCTTCGCCCCGATGACGTCATCGTGGTCACCCAGAAGGTCGTCTCGAAAGCCGAGAACGCGATCGTCGACCTGACCCAGATCGAGCCCCGGCCCGAGGCAATCGCCTTCGCCGAACGCTGGCAGCGCGATGCTCGACAGGTCGAGGTGGTCCTGCGCGAGGCCCGCCGGGTCGTCCGGATGGCCAACGGCGTGCTGATCACCGAGACGGTCCATGGCTTCGTGTGCGCCAACGGCGGTGTCGATGCCTCCAACGTCGGACCACACAGCGGCTCAATCGTGACCCTCCTGCCGGCCGATCCGGATGCCTCGGCAGGCCGGATCCGGACGGCCGTGCGGGAACGGCTCGGGGTGGACGTGCCGGTCATCGTTTCGGACAGTTTCGGCCGGCCCTGGCGCTGGGGGATCGTCGATGTCGCGATCGGTGTCTCCGGCCTGCTGCCGCTCGAGGACCTGCGCGGCAGCGTCGACGCCGATGGCCGCGCGATGAGCTCGACCGTGCGGGCGGTGGCCGACGAGATCGCCAGCGCCGCCGAGCTGACCCTGGGCAAGGTCGCCGGCCGGCCGGTCGCCATCGTGCGGGGGGCGCGGCCAACCCGCGCCGAAGCAACGATCCGGGACGCCCTGATTCCATCCGAATGGGACCTGTTCCGCTAGATTCGCAGGAACAGCCCTGCAACGGAGTCTGCGCGTTGAAGATCGGTCTCCAGATCTCGTCGTTCACCTGGCCGGGCGGCCCGGAGGCGATCGCGCCCACCCTGGCCCGGATTGCCCGAACGGCCGAGGACGCCGGCTTCGATTCGATCTGGGTGATGGACCACTTCTTCCAGATTCGAGGCGTCGGACCAGTCACCGATCCGATGCTCGAAGGCTGGACAACCCTCGGCTACCTGGCTGGCCTGACCAGGCGAGCCAGCCTCGGGCTGATGGTCGGCGGGATCCACTACAGGACGGCGGGATTGTGGGCGAAGGCGGCCACCACCCTCGATGTCCTGACCGGTGGCCGGGCGTGGCTGGGGATCGGTGCGGCCTGGAACGTGGAGGAGAGCCGCGCCCTCGGCTTCCCGATGCCGCCCCTCGGCGTGCGCTTTGAGATGCTCGAAGAGATGCTCCAGATCACCCACGCCCTGTGGACCGGCGAGCGCGGGACCGAAGAGGCGTTCGTCGGCAAGCACTACCAGGCCGACCGGCTGCTCAACTCACCGCAGGCCCTGACCCGGCCCCATCCGCCGATCATGATTGGGGGCGGTGGCGAGCGAAAGACCCTCCGCCTCGTGGCCCAGTACGCCGATGCCACGAATGTCTTCGGCGACGGCCCCCGGCTCGCTCACAAGTACGCCGTCCTGCGGGAGCATTGTGAGCGGATCGGCCGGAATTACGCCGAGATCGAGCGGAGCACCCTCCAGACGATCGGGGTCAGCGTGGCCGGATCGGCCAATAGCAGCACTCCTGCGCAGATCGTCGACGCCTTCGGCGAGCTGGCCGACGCCGGTGTTCAGCACGTGATCGTCGGCGTCCGCGGGGTCCATGACCTCGACCAGCTCGAGCTGCTGGGCGCGGCCGTGATCCCCCAGATCCGCGCCCTGTGAGCCCCCGGCGGGCCGCCCAGTGTTGGCCCGGCTGGGCAGATCAACGATACTCCCAGGGAGTATCAGTTCGTGGTAAAGTGAGAGAATGACAGAAGAGCGCACGGACCGGTCCCAGCCCGGCCCGACGGTGGCCGACGGCCCGATTTCCTTTGCCGCCGCCGGGCCGATCGCGTTCGGTCCCGGGGCCATTGCCTTTGCCCCCGCTTCGGCGACGGCGGACCTGCAGCCCGGGTCGGGCGCTGGCGACGGTGCGGGCGGTGGCGAGCCGGTAGAAGGCCGGGTCCTGATCATCGGATCTGGCCCGGCCGGGTTGACCGCGGCGATCTATGCCGCCCGGGCCAACCTCGCGCCCGTCGTGCTGGCCGGCTCGACACCCGGTGGCCAGCTGATGATCACCAGCGACGTTGAGAACTACCCCGGCTTCCCTGACGGGATCGATGGACCCACCCTGATGGCCGCCTTCCGGAGCCAGGCCGAGCGGTTCGGCAGCCGGATCGTCGACGTCGATATCGAGCGGGTTGACTTCTCGAGCCGGCCGTTCCGGGTATGGGCCCGCGGGATCGAATACCGCGGCGACGCCGTCATCGTGGCAACGGGAGCGTCGGCCCTGTGGCTGGGACTGGACAGCGAGACCAGGCTGCGCGGCCGGGGCGTGAGCGCCTGCGCCACCTGCGACGGCTTCTTCTTCCGGGGCAGGGAGCTGGCGGTCGTCGGCGGCGGCGACACCGCCCTCGAGGAGGCCCTCTTCCTGACCCGCTTCGCCAGCCGGGTCCACCTGCTCCACCGGCGCGACTCGCTGCGGGCCAGCAAGATCATGATCGAACGGGCCATGGCTCATCCCCAGATCGACCTCCACCTGAACACCTCCATCGAGGAGGTCCTGGGCGCGGATCATGTCGAGGGCCTCCGGCTGGTGAACACGGCCACCGGCGAGCGCCAGGACATGCCCCTCGACGGTCTGTTCGTGGCGATCGGCTACAAGCCCAATACCGACCTCTTCCGGGATGTCCTCGACCTCGACGAGCAGGGCTATCTGGTCGTGCGGGACGAGACGAACTCAAGGATCGACGGCGTCTTCATCGCCGGCGACGTGCACGATCATCGCTACCGTCAGGCTGTCACGGCCGCCGGCGAAGGCTGCAAGGCCGCGATCGATGCCGAACGCTGGCTCGAGGTAAACGCGACCGCCGCCGTCGCCTCCGCACCGGCCGGCTAGGAGTGCCGCTGGACCTGGGGCGCGGCCGATGACGATGGGCGGGCATGGCATGTTCGGCGGCCACGAGTCGTCGACGAAGCTCGCGCCGGAGCGACGGAACCGGACGATCCGCCGGATCGCCGGCTTCTTCGCGCCGTACCGGACCCAGGTTGGCATCGTCACGGGGGCGATCCTCCTCACCAGCCTGCTCGGGATCATCAATCCGCTGCTGCTCGGCCGGCTGATCGACGATGCGATCCCCCATCGCGACTGGTTCAAGCTGAACCTGTATGTCGGCCTGATGATCGTGATCCCGATCGCCTCGGGATTGATCGGCGTCGGCCAGGCCTACCTGAACAACCGGGTCGGCCAGAGCGTGATGCAAGACCTGCGCAATGCGCTCTACGCCCACCTGCAGCGCCTGCCCCTGCGCTTCTTCACCGAGACTCGCACGGGCGAGATCCAGAGCCGACTGGCCAACGACGTCGGGGGCATTCAGTCAGTCGTGACCGACACGGCGGCCAACCTGACGAGCAACGTGGCGACCGCGATCAGCACGCTGATTGCGATGGTCCTGATCGACTGGCGGCTGACGGTCCTGTCGATCGGCGTCCTGCCGTTCTTCCTGTACCTGACGTTCCGGGTTGGCAAGGTCCGCCGGACGGTCAGCAGCGAGACCCAGAAGTCGCTGGCCGACATGTCGGCGGTGACGGAGGAGACGCTCAGCGTGAGCGGGATGCTCCTGTCCAAGACGTTCGGCCAGCAGGCCGCCTCGGTCGCCCGCTACAGCGCGCTGAACCGCAAGCTGGCCGTCCTCCAGATCCGCCAGGCGATGGTCGGTCGCTGGTTCTTCATGATCATCGGCACGATCTTCAGCATCACCCCGGCCTTCGTCTACTACCTGGCCGGGATCCTCGCCATCAACCACGACCCGAGCGCTCCCACGATCGGCCAGATCGTCGCCTTCACGACGCTCCAAAGCCGGCTCTTCTTCCCACTCGGGGCCCTGCTCAACGTGCAGGTCGAGATCCAGGGCTCACTGGCCCTGTTCGACCGGATCTTCGAGTACCTCGACCTCGACCCCGAGATCGTCGATGCCCCGGATGCCGTCGCCCTGAATCCCCGGACCGTCGCCGGCGGCGTCCGCCTGCGCGATGTCTGGTTCCGCTATCCGAGCCGGGCGGTGCCTTCGGAGCGCGCGTTCGAGGCGATGGCCGGGTTTGCCGACGGGCCCGCGGCCGACCTGCCGGTCGAACCGTCGGCTCTCCTGGG
>JBBRIM010000213.1:0-4799 GCA_038221095.1 Candidatus Limnocylindrales bacterium | reverse complement strand
GCACGGTCCGGATCCTCGCCGAGCGCGCTGCGGCCGCGCTCGAGTCGGGCTCAGGGTCGGCGCCGCGGCCGTGACGACCGGTGCCCAGGCGATTGGTCGAGACCGACAGAGCCGCGGAGTCGGCTGTGCGGCGCCACCCGGGCGTTGAGGATGGGCTGGAAGCCATGCAGGCGAAGAAGATCGTGGTCGACGACCTTATGCAGCACGGCTACGTCTACCACCTGACGGAGCCCGAGGGCGAGAACTTCGATCCGGAGTTCAGGCCCGAGCTCACGCCTGCCGAGATGCTGGCGCTGGGGATCTTCGGCGGGAAGTACATGACCGACTGCCGGCAGGAGTTCCCGGCCAGCTGGTTCGAGGCCGCCAGGCTCAGTCCGGCGTTTCACGACCCGGCGCTGAACTGCTTCGGGGTCGACGCCTCCAAGCCTCTGTCGTACTGGCTCCTCAAGGGCTGGATCCACCCCGACGATCCGCGCGGGTGGTTCCAGTGGTATTGCCGCTACCACCTGGGACGCCGAAGCCCGGACGACGCGCGCCAGGTCGGGCGATGGAAGGCGATGGCCAGGCACGTCGCCCAGCTCCGGAAGCACTGCCCGCCGGGCGACACCGAGTGTCGTCCCAGGCAGCGACAGGCCCTGTTGCACTGGGCATATGACAGCCGAAGGCTCTAGGTGCAACGGGGGGTCCTGATACTCGGCTGAGCCGTCAGTCCGCCTGGGGAACCTCGAATGACTGGAGGCGGCGGAAGGCGATCACGACTGCCCCGACCAGGACCAGGGCTCCGAGCGCGATGGCCGAACCAACGGGCAGGGTGTCGGCGGTGACGCGGCCGCCTACGCCGGCCGCTGCAGCGATCCCCAGGACGTACTGACGGATGCTCAGGACGCGGATCCCGGCGAAGAGACTCGCCAGAACACCTTCCCAGAGCAGGACGTAGATGAGCCCGGCGATCAGCGCCCGGCCGGTCACCAGGCTGAGGGCGACGAAGACTGCCCCGTAGATGACCGTTCCCGCGGCCACTCCCACCAGGTAGCCAACGAGCAGGCTCAGGCCATCGGGCACGCCTGCGAGCACGATCAGCCCGGCGACCAGGGTGCTGCCCCCGACCAGGATCAACGTCAGGCCGGCGGCCACTGCCAGCTTGGCGAGCACCAGGCGGAGCCGTCCCATCGGCTTCGCCAGGAGGTAGATGACGGTCCCGTCCTCGATCTCGGCGCCGAAGGCGGCCGTCCCCATCAGGAGGGCCACGAGCGGCAACAGGATGGTGATGATCAGGGCGTCGAAGAGGCCGGCCAGGAACTCCCGATCGCCTGCGATCGAGCCGTTCTCCGAACCGCCGACGCGATAGACGAGCGCGAGCAGGACCGGCAGGACCACGAGCAGACCGATCACGAGTGTGCGCCGTCGCCCCAGCAGCTGGCGGGCCGTGACCCGGGCGACCTCGACGATCATGCGTCCCCTCGGGAGCGAGCCGGCGACGCCATCAACGCTGGACCAGGTAGGAGAAGACACGATCCAGCGACTCGTCGGTCGGCCGCAGCTCGAACAGGCTGACCCCGGCCGCGCGGGCGATCCCGGCGATCGCGCCGGCGAAGGCAGCGAAGTCCGATGAGCGCACCACCAGGAAACCGCTCGCGAGCTCGACGCCGAAGACGGCCGGGTGGCCGATCAGCGCCGTCGCCAGGCGCCGATTGTCTGACGATCGGACCGTGAACTCGTGGGGGCGGTCGGTCATCAGCTTGCGGATCGCCCGGAAGTCACCCGAGGCGGCCAGCCGGCCGGCGACAACCACCAGCACCTGCTGGGCCAGCCGTTCGACCTCTTCGAGGATGTGCGAGGAGAAGAGGATCGTCCGGCCTTCGCCGGCCATTCGCCCGAGCAGCTCCATCATCGAGAGCCGCTGGCGGGGGTCCATGCCGTTGAATGGCTCGTCGAGCAACAGCACGGGCGGGTCGTGGACGAGGGCACCGGCCACCTTGGCCCGCTGGCGCATGCCCTTCGAGTAGGTCCCGATCTGGCGGTGCTGCGCGTCGGTGAGGCCCACGAGGTCCATCGCCCGGGTCGCCGCGCGATCGGGATCCGGCAGGCCCTGCAACCGGGCGTTGAAGCGGGCGAACTCAAAACCGGTCAGGAACGAGTAGACAGCCTCGCGCTCGGGCACCAGTCCGACCTGCCGATAGAGCTCGGGTCGATGCCAGGCGGGACCTCCGCCGACGTAGACCGACCCCGCCGACGGCCGCAGGAACCCGGACATCAGATGGAGCAGGGTGGACTTACCGGCACCATTCGGGCCGAGCAGGCCCGTGACACCCGCACCAAGGCTGAACGAGATGTCGTTGACCGCCACAACATTGCCGTACCAGCGGGAGACGTTGCGGACCTCGATCGGGGCCAGGGGTGCCGGGGTCATGGGGTCGTTCATGCAGCAATCCGGGCATAGCGCCGCAGCAGGACGGCGATCGCCGATCCCGCCAGGACCAGCGTCGCCAGCGCGTAGATACCCCCGCCGATCGCGGCATCGGCCAGCGGTGCGTCGGGCACGGCGTTGAATAGCCAGGCGGTCAGCCCCTCGAGGATGTTGGTCGGGGCCACCAGCAGGATGTACCGCCCCAGGTCGCCGTGAACGGCGAAGTGAGCGATACCGGCGGCCGCGACGCTGATGTAGAAGACGGCGAAGATGGCTGCCGTCGCGTAGGCCCGTCGGGGTGTGAGCGAGGCCAGGGCCAACGCGAGTGCAGCCATGGCGATCGCGGCCGCAACCGAGCTCAGGATGATGGCGGGCAGCAGGACGACGTTGTCGCCAAAGGCCGCCGCCACGTCCTTGCCGCCCAGGACCTTGCCGACGAAGATGGCGGCCTGAGGCAGGAGCAGCAGGATCAGCAGCGCTGAGACGAGCGCCGCGAGCTTGGCCAGCGCGTAGTCGAGCCGTTTCAGGGCCCGCGAGAAATAGAGCGAGAGGACGTGGTGGCGCTGGTCACGCCCGACCAGCTCGGGCCCCTGGGCGGCCACGAACAGGACGAGGATCTGGAACGTGGCGCCGAAGTAGTTGTCATAGCGGATGGGGTTCCGGACCCGGCCACCGGCGATGCCGCCGAGGAGGGCTTCGACGGCGATCGCGATGACCGCGGGCAGCAGGGCGATGACCAGCAGGCCGACCGGCACGATCTTCGACCGGCCCGGCCGGCCCAGCCCGAAGCAGGCCCGCAGGCTCTCGACGTACAGGGCGACGAAGGCGGCCCGGCGTCCGAGACGTCGACCGAGGTAGTGCTGGTAGCCGAGATCGTAGATGCTGCCGGCCGCGGTCTCGCCGGGGGCCGTCGTCCGCTCCGTTACCTGGCCGGTCACGGCTCGGCTCCCGCGGCCCCATCTCCAGGAACCACCGCCTTCAGCGCTTCCGTCGCACCGTTCGCCGCGGCGTGGGCGGCCCCGGCTTGCAGGTCGTCGGTCGGATCCCGGAACAGATCCTCCAGGCGATGGCGCCGCTGCTCCATCCGGGTGAGGGCGAGGCCGAGCTCGGCTGCCGCGTCACGGACCACGTCGTAGGGACGCTCGTCGTCGAGCTTGACGAGCACGAGATGACCGTCCTCGCGTACGGTCAGACCGGATCGGCTCAGGCTGGCCGCCAGGCGGTCGGCTCCCTCCTCCACCTCGACGGTCAGCACGCCCGTCCGGGTGGTGAAGGTGGACAGAGGAGCCGCCCGGAGCAGCCGGCCGGCGTCGATCGCGAGCAGGTAGTCGCAGACACGCTCGATCTCACCGAGCAGGTGCGAGGCCACGATCACGGCGATGCCGAATTCGGTGCCGGTGCGCCGGACCAGTTCGAGCATCTCGTCGCGGCCAGCCGGGTCGAGGCCATTGGTTGGCTCGTCGAGCAGGAGCAGGCGAGGGTCGTGGACGAGGGCCTGGGCGAGCTTGACCCGCTGCTTCATGCCCGTCGAGTAGCCCCCGATCTGGCGGTAACGCTCCTCGTACAGCCCAACGTGGCGGAGGACCTCCGCCGTACGTTCTCGCGCGGCGTCGGACGGCAGGCCGGAGATCCGGCCCATGTGGGTCACGAACTCCGTGGCGGTCATGTCCGGGGGCAGGCAGTCGTGCTCGGGCATGTACCCGACGAACTGGCGAATCGTGGGTCCCTGCTGGCGGACGTCCATGTCCAGGACGGTCGCCGATCCGCTGGTCGGTTCGAGGAGGCCGAGGAGGACCTTGATCAGGGTGCTCTTGCCGGCACCGTTAGCGCCGACCAGGCCAATGATTCCCGGCTCGACATCCAGGGTCAGCTGATCGAGCGCGATGACGCTGGCACCGTAGCGCTTGGTCAACTCGCGGGTGCTGATGAGGGGCATGTCTCTCGTGGCGAAGGGAGCCGTCAGTGGTGGCCCAACGGGCCCTGCGCCATTATCCTCCCCCGGCGGCCGGCTCCGGTACTGCGATCACGCCCAGGCTGGCGAGGATCGAGGGGCGTCGCGGTCCATCTCGCGGCCCGGGTCGCGGCACTGGGCGGGGCCAGGCGAAGTCTTCGTCTCCCGGACGACGCGCGACCTGCTGGACGGGTCCGGGTTGCAGTTCGAGGAGCGCGGCCTGCACGAACTGAAGGGCCTGTCCGGGGCGCGCCCGATCTTCGCCCTCCTGGCCAAACCGGGCCAGGGCTCGATCACGGCGTGAAGTAGCCGCTCACGTCGAACAGGACGTTGGCCCAGGCGGTCTTCGATGCGGCGACGTAGGTGACCCACAGCTGGCCAGTGGCGCTGACGGGCAGGGTGACCCCGTTGGCCATGCTCGACCCGATCGCGAAGTTCAGG
>JBBRIM010000212.1:0-4808 GCA_038221095.1 Candidatus Limnocylindrales bacterium | reverse complement strand
GAGCTTGGGCTCGTGAGGCAGGGGACGTCTGGTGGGGCGAGCCGAACAGTCTTTCGGTGGACGGCTTCCTATATTCGCGGTGCGTTGTGGTTGCCAATGGCCGGTCGTCCTACGAAGCCGTGGTGTCGGACCCTCTCCAGATGCCCAAGGACATGGAGTTCGAGTCGCTCCTATATGTCGCGCGCGCGGCTATCAAACAGAAGACGGGCCGCGAGGATGCTGAGCCGGAGGAGCCCAACGTCTCTTATGAGACGTTCTCGAACCGGGAGGGCTGGCGCTAGCTCCTGTCGTCGCCTAGTCCACGGACTGCAGCGGCGTGACCACGAAGTCGTCGGGCAGCTTGACGCCGGTCCGATGGTCCGGGCAATACGCTCCCGGGCCTCGGTTCTCAGCGAGACTGTTGCTGACGTTGCCTTTCAGTCCCATTTCACGACGACTGGGGCTAGCGCCCCTGTCTCGTGGTCCCAGAACAGAACCGTGTCTGCTTCCGGTCCTAGCACCAACAAGTCGCCACCCACGTTGTCGGCAATCGCGAAGTGATTGGGTGGCAGGATGTCGGGCCAGTCCCGTCGATGTGCCTCGTTCTCGCGGAGAATATGGTTCGCGGTCCGGGCAATCGTCCTGCGATTCGATGCGTCCCAAACCGGATAGAGCGTCCACGATTGGCGGTCCGCCCGAACCTCGCCGCCGTTCTCCCGGGCTAGTCGCACACGATGGGCTTCGGGCAATCTCCGTCCCAGCTGGGTCTCGGCGGCTGCAACCAGCTCCTCTGAGCCCGGGAACGGCATGACGGCCTCCGTACGTGAGTCTCGGCATGAGAAGTGCCGCGTCGAGCCAAGTTACTCCACGTATTGCAGCGGCGTGACCACGAAGTCATCCGGGAGCTTGACGCCGGTCCGATGGTCCGGGCAATACCCGTGCTCGTTACCCTTCTTCGCGAGGTACTGCTGGTGGTAGTCCTCGGCGAAGTAGAAGGTGTCGAGCGGCATGATCCCCGTCGTGATCGAGCCGTAGCCGGCGGCCGAGAGGCGCGGCTCATAGGCATCACGGGACGCCTCGGCTACCCGGCGTTGGGTGTCGTCGCTGGTGTAGATCGCCGAGCGGTACTGCGTTCCGGCATCGTTGCCCTGGCGCATCCCCTGGGTCGGGTCGTGGTTCTCCCAGAAGGTCCCCAGGATCGCCTCGTACGAGACGACATTCGGATCGAAGACCACCCGGACGACCTCGGCCTGGCCGGTCTTGCCTGAACAGACTTCGCGGTAGGTCGGGTTCGGGGTGAAGCCGCCGGCGTAGCCAACGGCGGTGACGATCACGCCGGGCTTCTCCCAGAAGAGCTTCTCGGCGCCCCAGAAGCAGCCCATTCCCAGGGTTGCGACCTGGCTGCCGTCGGGATAAGGCGGGGTCAGTTTCGCGCCATTGACGGAGTGAAGCTCCGGGACCTCGACTGCCTGGGCGCGGCCGGGCAGGGCATCAGCTGGCTTGGGAAGGGACGATTTATTCGAGTCGGTGAACCACATGACGTCAGTCTACCGATCGAATGTGAAGACTCGATGACTTGACGGTGCGCCGGCGTCAGCCTTCCTTCGCCGCCCGGAGGGTCGCCTTGTAGGCGCGCTTGCCGGCCTGGTACGTCGCCAGCGCCTCCGCCGAGTCCACGTCGCCGAGGGTCGGGTGTTGCGGCAGCGCATCGGCCAGGCCGGGCAGATCCAGGCCGAACCGCTTGGCCAGGACCGCGCTGATCGTGCGTGCCTTCATCTCGCCGATCCCGGGCAGGCCGAGCAGACGCTTCTGGAGGTCGCGGGCGTCCTTCGCCTCGGTCCACACCGAGGCAGCATCGTTGCCGTAGTCGGTCGCGACCACCGAACAGAGGGCCTGGACGCGTCCGGCCATCGCGCCGGGGAAACGGTGGAGGGCCGGCCGTTCCTGGAAGATCGCGGCCAGGTCGCCCGGGTCCATCGCCGCGATCGCCCGGGCATCGAGCGCCTGGCCGGTGCGCCTGCTCAGCTCGAGCGGCCCGCTGAACGCCTTCTGGACGGTGACCTGCTGATCGAGGGTGAAGCAGATCAGGAGGGCCAATGGATCGCTCGCCAGCAGTTTGTCGGCGGCGGCCTCACCGGTGAAATGGAGGCGATCGGGGCTGTGCATGCGGGCCATGGTAATCGGACCTGCGCGAGGGTGCGTCCGCCTTCCGGGCGAATCCCGTAGACTCGGGCTCGACCCGCCCGTCCGGTTGCCCCTTCCCCGGCTCCGTTCTCGATGGGCGCACAGGAGCCACCACCCGCTTGTCGTTCGATACGCTCGGCCTTTCGGCCGAAATCCTCCGGGCTGTCGCCGAGGAGGGCTACACCGAGCCGACGCCTGTCCAGGCCGAGGCGATCCCCCTGGTCCTCGAGGGCCGTGACGTGCTTGCCGCCGCCCAGACCGGCACCGGCAAGACGGCAGCCTTCACGCTGCACATCCTCGAGCGGCTCAAGCCCCAGGCGAACACGAGCTTCTCGCCCGCCCGCCATCCCGTTCGGGCTCTCGTCCTGACCCCAACCCGCGAGCTCGCGATGCAGATCGCCGAGAGCGTCGCGACCTATGGCAAATACGTTCCCCTCCGATCGGCCGTGGTCTACGGCGGGATCCCGATCGATCCCCAGATCAAGGAGCTCCTCGCCGGCGTCGAGATCCTCGTCGCGACGCCCGGCCGGCTGCTCGATCACGTCGGTCAGCGCACGGTCAACCTGAGCCAGGTCGAGGTGCTCGTCCTGGACGAAGGCGATCGAATGCTCGACATGGGCTTCATCCCGGACATCCGCAAGATCGTGGCCCTACTCCCCAACCGGCGCCAGACGATGCTCTTCTCGGCCACGTTTTCGGATGAGATCCGGCGCCTGGCGACCGAGTTCCTGAAGGATCCTGCCATCGTCGAGGTGGCCCGCCGGAACACGGCCGCCGAGAACGTGGAGCAGGTCCTCTACCCGGTCGACCGCGAGCGCAAGGAGGATCTCCTGCTCCACCTGATCCGGCGCGATCACATGGAGCAGGTCCTCGTCTTCACCCGGACCAAGCTGGCCGCCAGCCGGCTGGCCTCGTACCTCGACCGGCGGGGGGTTGCCGCCGTCGCGATCCACAGCGATCGCAGCCAGCCGGAGAGGACCCGGGCGCTGGAGCACTTCAGGGCCGGCGAGGTCACCTGCCTGGTGGCGACCGATGTCGCCTCGCGCGGCCTCGACATCGAGGAGCTGCCCTACGTCGTCAATTTCGAACTGCCCTTCGAGCCCCAGGACTACATCCACCGGATCGGTCGAACCGGCCGGGCCGGTGCGTCCGGGGTCGCCATCTCGCTCGTGTGCATGGACGAGGTCGAGCTGCTCAAGGGTGTCCAGCGCCTGCTGAAGCACCAGATCCCGTACCGGGTGGTCGAGGAGTTCGTGCCCGATCGCTCGGTCGAGGTCCGTCCACTGCGCGGATTCGGCCCGGGTGGTCGAGCCGGAGCCGGGCGGGGCAGTGCCTTCGGTGCGGGCGCGGCGACCCCCGAACACGGCCACGCCCACCGCAAGCCGCTCCGCGGCCACTCAGGCGCCTCGAGCTAGCCTCGCCGACCCTTGGCGGCGGAGAGCCGAAGCGGGCGGCCGGTTACACTGAGGGTCCCGCACTGGGATCCCGAATGACCGAACCTCGCTCGCTCGGCGCGGCCGAGCTCCTTCGCTCCGTTGGCCTCCTCGCTGACGGCCCAGTCCGCTGGGGCGGCCCCGTCCGGGCCGGCGGCCCCGGGATCTACATCGTCGAACTCGCCGCGCCGCTCAAGTCGGCGCCAATCGACCACACCGTCGTCGGCCGCTGGATCGAGCATGTCCCCCGGCTGACCCTCGAGGGTGCCCGGCCGACGCCGCGCGAACTGGCCACCCGCCTGGGTGAGTTCTGGCTCGCCGAGACGACCGTCGTGTACATCGGCATGACCAGCCTGTCGATCGGGGGCCGGGTCGGCGCGTTCGTCAAGACCCAGCTCGGTGATCGCCGGCCCCATGCCGGCGGCCACTGGCTCAAGACGCTGACCGTCCTGCCGGAGCTGCGGGTGTGGTGGGCCTCGACGAACGCACCCGAGGAATACGAGGACGCCCTCCTGTCGGCCTTCGCCGAGGCAATCTCGCCGGCGGCCCGGGCCGCTCTCCGGGATGCCAGCGTCGTCCTGCCGTTTGGCAATCTCCAGAGCGTCACCAACGAACGAAAACAACACGGCATCCAGAACGCGCTGCTGGTGGACGAGGCCGACACGCCGGCCAGCCGGGCCGACCGGATCGCCGCGGCCGCAGCCAATGCCCGTGGCCAGACCGGGGCCGGCAGGGTCGGTGGCGATCCCACCCGGCGGACCGGCATCCTGCGTTCGAGCCCGGCCCGACCGCGGAGCACGACCCCGCGGGCGGCGACCGGCAGTCGCGCGGCCGCGGCAGCGATCAAGGCAGCCGGCCGGCCGGCGGCGCCGCCCGTGCACCTCTCGGCCGAGGGGTTGCACGTCCTGCAGGCCGAGCTCCACGAGCTGACCACGGTCCTCCGACCGGCGATCGTGGCCCGGATCGCGGCGGCCCGCGAACTCGGCGACCTCAAGGAGAACTCGGACTACCACGAAGCGCGCCGTGAGCAGTCCTTCGCCGAGGGCCGCGTCCGCCAGCTCGAGGAGCAGCTTCGCCACGTCGTCATCGTCGAAGGCAGCGGTGGGACGGTCGTGGGGATTGGCTCGACCGTCGTCGTGGAGCGGACCGACGACCCCGGGGCACTGGAGATCACCACGTTCCGGATCGTCGGCGCGGCCGAGGCGAGCCCCA
>JBBRIM010000211.1:0-4883 GCA_038221095.1 Candidatus Limnocylindrales bacterium | reverse complement strand
ACGACGGTTCCCGCTCCGGCATCCGCACCTCGCCCTCGTCATCGGGCTCCAGGTGACTGCGCCTGAGACGGATCGCGAGCACGAGATCCGCTTCGTCCTGCTAGACCCGGACGGCGGGGAGGTCGCCGGCGCGACCGGCAGTCTCGTCGCTCGCAGCCAGCGTGACGCCCGCGACGCGGTCCTGACCTTCTCGATCGACCTCTGGAACCTGACGTTCCCGGCACCCGGCGACTATTCGTTCCGGATCCTCGTCAACGGCTCGGAGCGCAAGCGACTGCCGCTCCTGCTGCTCGCCCCGCCGGTCGGCGCCGACGATGCCGTCGGCACCAAACCCGGGGACGACTGAACGCGGATGACCGAAGCCAGGACGGGACGGGCGTCCCGGCGACCTGCCCGCCACGAGCGGCCGACCATCGACGAGGCCGGCCTTGTGGCGGCCCGGCACGCGGACCGGCTCCTCGCCGGCGCTCGGGCGATCGGGGCGGAGCGCTGGATCGCCTATGTCGAGCCGCTGCCGGACCGGCTGCGCGACGACGAGCCGGCCGCCCTGCGCGCGACGGCGACGCGGTGCCGGGCGGCCTATGGGGTGAAGGACTCGATCCGCGACGCGCTGCCGGCGGAGCTCACTGAGCCGTTCCTCGACTCGATCGACCGCCTGATCCGGGAGCTCAACCGATCCAGGGGATGAACCTCCGCGTCTTCGCACGGTAACCCGGATAGTCCTCGAACCGCTCGACCAGCCAGAGCTCCTCGCGCCGCGACTTGATCTCGAAGAACCCGAGCAGCGCGATCGACAGGACGAGTGCGAGCCAGGACGCGGTGACCAGGCTCCAGCCCAGCGCCGCGATGATGAGGCCGCCGTAGATCGGGTGGCGGACTCGCCCGTACACCCCCGACGTGACGAGCACGGCATCTGGAGCGGGCCGTGGGAACGGGGTGAGGGCCTGACGCAGGCCGCCAACACCCAGGACGGCCAGCCCGAACCCGGCCGCGACGAGCGCGACCCCGACGAGCGACAGCGGCAGGGATGGTCCACCGCCCCAGCGCGGTCCTACGAGGCCCGCCAGCGCGAGCGCCCCGAGCAGTACGATCTGGATCGCCACCCAGCCCTCGCCGCGAGGCCCGAGCGACGGCAACCGGTTCACGCACCCATGGTAGGCGCCAACCCGAGCTCCGCGGCGCTGAAGGCCTCGAGCAGGAACGGGGAGGGGGCCGTTGGGTCGTACAGCAGCGTCAGCGACCGACGAGCCCGAGTCCAGGCGACATACCCGAGGCGGCGCTCCTCCTCGTAGGCTCGTGCCGGATCCTCGGCCTGGCTGACGGCTCGGGCGCTCGGGAACCGACCCGCGTCCATGCCCACGACGATCACGTGATCGAACTCCAGGCCCTTGGTCGCATGGGCGGTCGCGAGCGTCAGGGCCGCGTCGTCGCGGCGGAGCTCGGCCAGGCGGGTGCGGGTCGCCGCGATGGCCGTGCCGAACGAGGCGAGGTCTGGGTAGCCGGCGGCCCAGCCAAGCAGGGCCGTCGCGACCTCGATGGCGGATGGGTCCAGACCGGCCACCGCCTCGTCCCGAACCCTGCCCAGCGTGACGAGAAGCGGCCGTCGTGATCCCGACGGCCCTGTCATGTCGAGCTCGGCAGCACGCGCGAGCAGCCCGTCGACGACCGCTGACTCCAGGAGCAGCTCGATGCGCGGGGCGCGAAATGGAACGCCGAGTTGCAACGCGACGACGACCGCGGGCAACAGCTCCCGATTGGTCCGGGACAGTACGGCCCGGGTCGTGTCGTCGTCCGGCCAAGTCCGCATCGCTCGTTCGAGACGCACGGTCTCGTCGGCGGCGTCGGGTGCCAGGACCAGCCGGCCCGCGGCGGCCGGCCCCGCCCGAATCGCCTTCGCGAAGCGCTCGCCATTGCCCTCGACCAGCCGGACCGCCCGCTCGACGACCGCCCTCGGGCAGCGGTAGTTGACCTCGAGATCGACCCGCCGGAGCCCCGGCAACAGCGCCTCGAGGCCCAGGATCCGACGGACATCGGCCAGTCGCCAGCCGTAGATCGACTGGTCGTCGTCGCCGACCAGAAAGATGCGGTTGGCCGGTGCGGAGAGCAACAGCGCCAGCCGCAGCTGCGCCTTATCGACGTCCTGGACCTCGTCGACGAGCAGTTCACCGCAGCGCGACCGCCATCGCGCAAGCAGCCCGCCATCGGTCTCGAGCTGCACGATGGCGCGCAGGATCAGGTCGTCGAAGTCCAGCCCGCCCGTGGCCGCCACGGCCGCCTCGTAGGCGACGAACGCGCGCGCCATGGGGCCGGCCTCAAGATCCGCCGCCACCGCCGGGGCCGTGACGCCGAGCTCGACCTTCAGCCGCGAGACGACCGTGTCGAGGCGGAGGAGGGCGGCCGCATCGGCCCATGGCGCTACCTCGGCCAGGATGGCCGCCCGATCGGCCATGGGCTCGACGACGACCCCCGCATCGCGCAGGATCTCGCGGCCAAGCGCGTGGAACGTCCGCACCCGGACCGCCCCGGGCGCCACTCCCAGCGGCGCCACGGCCGCATCGAGTCGCTCGGTCATCTCGACTGCCGCCCGCTTGTAGAAGGTGATCGCCCGGATGGCGTCCGGCGGCGTGCCCGTGGCGATGAGCCAGGCGGCCCGGGCGACCAGGGTCGTGGTCTTGCCGCTGCCGGCCGGCGCGATGCACAACGACGGTCCCGGCGGAGCAGTGGCGGCCGCACGCTGATCGGGGGCGAGACGGGCGAGCCGCTCAGCTACGGCTGGGTCGAGGTCCATGACCAGAGTCTCGCGACGTAGCCTTACCCGGTCATCAACCAGCCGGCCCAGGCCGGTCGGCTCGTCGACTTCGCCGGTCGTCTCGTGCGTCGATGTCAACGTGGTCGGGACCACTCGGACCAGCAGGTGTCAGGTCATCCAGCACCGGATCCGGTGCACGGGTGATGGATCCGACCCGGCGTCATCAGCCCTGGCGCGACGCTCACGTCCTGTGCCGGGGAGACAACATTTCCGGTGCGTCGATGCACCGAACGCGCGTGCCCTCCGACGTGAGCCCGACAGCGCCCGTTCACATGGGGTTCGTCGACTGTTATCGTCAGGGCTCCCAGGATGGCCCAGCAAGGCCCCGACGCCCCGCCGATGGCCTTCGGCGACCACTCCCTTCCCGTGGCGCGCAGAGGAGGAGGCGGCATGAACCGGTTCGGCTCGACCGTATCGAGGCCCGTATCTCATCGGATCATGGTGACGCTTGCAGCGGCCATCATGGTCGCAGCGTCGGCCAATCTCGCCCCGGGCGCAGTCCCGGTCAGCGCGAAGTCCAAGCCTCCGGCTAACGCATCGACCGCCTCCAACGCGAAGGCGCTCGACAAGATCAACCACATCGTGGTGATCTACGAGGAGAACCACAGCTTCGACAACCTGGACGGCGGCTGGGAAGGCGTCAACGGGTTGGCCAATGCCGACCCGGCCCACACCACGCAGGTCGACCAGGCCGGCGTGCCGTATACGTGCCTCAAGCAGCTGGACGCGAACCTGACGTCACCGCCGCTCACGGCGACATGCAATGACGCGGCTCATGGCATCACCAGCCACTTCACGAACAACCGGTTCACGATCGACGACTACATCGCGCCGTCGGCGATCACATGCCCGCCGGTCCTCCATGCCTTCAGCTACCCGAACGGCATCCTCGCTCCGGGCATCAATCCGGCCACCGGGATGCGGATCCCAGGAGCGCTGCCGGGCGGCTGCACTCGCGACCTCGTCCACGAGTTCTACCAGGATCAATATCAGGAGAACGGCGGGCGACAGAACCGCTATGTGACCGGCAGCGATTCGGTCGGAACCACGATGGGTGTCTACGACACCAAGGCTTTGCCGATCTACCAGTACCTGCACTCCAAGGGTGCGCCGGACTATGCGATCGACGACAACTTCTTCCAGGCCGCGTTTGGGGGCTCGTTCCTGAACCACCAGTGGCTGGTCGCCGCCGCGTCACCTGTCGACCCGGCTGGGGCGCCGGGCGGCGTGGATGCCGGCCGTCACACGCTCATCGACTCGAACGGGATGCCCGTCTCCTATCCGCTCTACACGGCGACCGGCCCGGTCTCGCGCCAGCCGCTCACCGTGTCGTGCGCTACCGGAGGGACACCGCCTGCGCCTGCCGCGGTCTGCGGCAACTGGGCCGTGAACACGATGCAGCCGACGTACTACCCCTCCGGGACGTTCGGAGCGTTGATCCCGCCGCAGACGGCACCGACGATCGGTGACCGCCTGAACGGCGCGGGCGTCGACTGGGCGTGGTACGCGGGCGGCTGGTCGAACGCGGATGGCGACGTCGGGGCGCCCGGATGGACGAACGGTACCGCGGCGGCCGCGACGCCGACCGGTTGCCTGGATCCGGACACCGATCCGAACAACCGCGCAGGGGTGCCGGCCGCGATGTGGCCACGGTGCCCGAACAACCTGTTCCAGTATCACCATCAGCCGTTCAACTACTACGCTTCTTTCTCCACCGACACGCCCGCCGGGCAGGCGAACCGTGCGGCGCACCTGAAGGACGAGGTCGAGTTCATGCAGCTCGCCGACTCGTCGACGAAGAAGGAGTGCAACCTCAAGCCGGTCAGCTTCGTCAAGCCGATCGGCCAGGAGAACGAGCATCCGGGCTATGCCAGCGAGCCGAACGGGAACGATCACCTCGTCTCGCTGATCAAGTCGATCGAGGGCAGCGCCTGCGCGAAGGACACGATGGTGATCGTGACCTACGACGAGTTCGGCGGGCAATGGGATCACGTCCCGGCCCCCGGGCAAGGCAATGACAACGGTCCGCACGACGTGTGGGGGCCCGGCACCCGCATCCCGGCGCTCATCATCG
>JBBRIM010000210.1:0-4903 GCA_038221095.1 Candidatus Limnocylindrales bacterium | reverse complement strand
CAGCCCAATGAATACGGCTCGATAACGCCTGCGAACGCGAGGAAGGCCACGGTCGTGAACCCGAACCCGATGAGATCGAACGATGTATGCGTGAACACGGCTGCCGCGCCCTCAGGCACCAGAAGGACCGGGAACAGCATGGGCAATGCCGCCACGACCAGGCCGAACAGGAGGATGGCTCCGCCCACCCCGGCGAGTGCCCGTCGCAGGCGCGTGTTCATCCGGCCAGCCGACGACCGGTGCACGCGACGGGTTCTCGCAAGGATCACGAGGGCAATCGCCGAGATCGCGATCACAAGGACAACGCCCGCGATCGCCCCACTGAGGCGATGCCATCCGGTGATCTGCGTCGCCTGCCCGATCAACGCGGCGCATCCGGCGCCGATCGGGATCACCAGCCACCGAAGGCGATCCGGGGCGGCCAACAGGGCGCCAATGCCGATCGCCGCCGCCACCGTGGCGTGGCCGCTCGGGAAACTGTTGCGTAGGATCCAAGCCGGTCCCGACACGAGCTCCGGACGAGGGAGCGTGTCCTTGAGCCCTTCAGCCGCGATGGTTGCGAAGATCATCATGCCCGCCGTGAGCGCAGCAAGTCCGGGACGCCGTCGCACCAGCGCGAGGCCGATCACCGCGATGATCGCGATACCGAACACGAGCAGGCTGACCCCGGTCAGGTTCGCCAGCGACTCCTCGCGATCGGAGTCGCTGCGCAATGCCGCACCCATGAGGGCCAGATTCTCGATCCGCTGGCCGACGTCTGTCAGGACGAGCGCGGCGTAGATGGCCCAGAACAGGGCGCTCGCGGCGAGTGCGACCAGCGCGAAACGCCACGCGGCACCCGGCGCGACGTCAGAGCGTGCCGACCCTGGAAGCCGGATTGGGGCGGAAGCGCCTGGCGGAGCGTCGCCAACCTGGATCTCGGTGGTGCCCGCTGGGTCTGGCCCGGCCGTTTCCATTGACGTCACTCCAGTCAACCTGGGAATCGCTCAGACAGGCGGCGCATCGGGAATCACCTCAGCAACTCGGTTGCGACGTGGCGACCCGCCATCGCGGCCAACCCGAACAGGAATTGGCCGCGTTCACTCTCGAACTCTTCAACACGCCTGACCGGGCGAAACTCGCGTACCCACTCGCCGGATCCGGCGGCGCGGGAACGGCGATGATGATCGCCACGAGAACCACGGCCAGGACGATCAGGTAGTCGCCGATCTTGAGCACCGCGCGCTGGAAATGGCTGACGGTATGCGCCTCCTGCACGAGTTGCGCCGTCTTGCCGAAGTAGCTGCCGGCGCCGGAGGCATACACGATGGCGCCGATCTCGCCCTGCCGGACGATCGACCCCGAGAACACATTCCCACCCGGCTTGCACGCGACGGGCAGGGCTCACCGGTCAGGGCGGACTGATCGACTTCGATCGAGTCGCCCTCGAGAAGTCGGGCGTCGGCCGGAATGATGTCGCCCAGGCGCACGCGTATCACGTCGCCCGGCACCAGCTCGCGAGCCGGCGCGGTGACCCACGTGCCATCGCGCCTGACCCTGGCCTCGATCGCGAGGCGGGCCTTGAGCGCCTCGATGGCGTTGTCAGCCTGGTGCTCTTCCCAGAATCCGACGACGGCATTGGCGAGAAGCAGGACCAGAATGATGAAGAAGTCGGGCCAGTGCTGGGCCAGAGCCGACAGGACGACGGCCGCCTCGATCATCCAGGGGATCGGACCCCATAAGTACGTCAGGAACTTGAGGAGAGGATTGGCCTTCTTTTCCTCGATCTCATTGGGCCCATATTGTGTGAGCCGCTTCTTCGCCTCTGCTCCCGTCAGGGCATCTGCCGACGACTCCAGCTTCGCGAGCACTTCCGGCATCGAGAGCGACTTCAGGTCGTCGTGCGCTTCGGGGTGGATAGACGGCTTGGTTTTGGGCTTTCGCGGACTCGATTTCATGTCGGGCCTCTCTTCTGCGGGGCTAGACCGTTGCCCCCGGCACGTCGGCCACTCCTCCCGGGGGCAGCAGATCCGGCAGGTCGAGGCGGGCGACGCCGATCCGATCGTCCGCCATCCCGTAATAGACATCGAAACGGTCAGGCGTGCCCAGGTCGTCGCGCCGGTCGATGCCGGTGGGAAACACGACGTTGGCAATGGTCCCTTGGCGTTCCGCTGGCAGGGTCGGGGTCAAGGCGGGCTCCGTCGATCGATGGAGGATCACCTGTGGGTGCTCCTGCGAGAGGACCATCACGCCGGCCGAGTAGCAGAGCTTGCGGTCCTTGCTGCCCAGCTCGCGCTCGTCGCTCACACCGTGGTACACGATCAACCAGCCGTGCCTGGTCAAGATTGGCGGGGTCCCGCCACCGATCTTGAGTCGTTCCCAGGGCGCCACCGGGCTGGCCAACCGGTGATGCGAGGCGAAGCGGCCGAAACCTGCGGGCTCTCCGGCCTTGTGGGTCATGGGGCAGTAGGAAATCCAGATACTCTCCCGATGGATGTCCACGGCGCGGGACGAGGGGTGGCGGGCGATCTCCTCGGGGCGAGTGCCGGGGAACAGCGGCCGATGAAGGATCGCCAGCTCCGGGTGCCCGGAGGGATTGGGAATGGCGACCGGGAAGAGGCTGCCATCCTTGTCGTCGACCTCGTCGAACTCGATTCGGTCATGTGGACCAAAGGA
Source organism: Candidatus Limnocylindrales bacterium (assembly GCA_038221095.1). Taxonomy (GTDB): domain Bacteria; phylum Chloroflexota; class Limnocylindria; order Limnocylindrales; family CSP1-4; genus Palsa-1033. The sequence continues at coordinate 2,248 of JBBRIM010000210.1, read as the reverse complement.
CGCGAGGCCGAGACGTTGCCAGTGGAAGAGGTCCTGCGATATGGCGAGCGCGATCCGCGGGCCACGAGGCGAGAACGCCGTGTAGCTCATCACGTAGCGATCGAGCGGCTCCACGAACGTGACGCGAGGGTCCTCGCAGCCACCGCTGCCGTCGGGTCGCAGCTCGTAGTCCGCATCCGGTTCCAGCGCGATGCCGAGCCGCTCGACGCCGGCCGGATCGCCGGCGTCATCGAAGCGGACCCGGGCGATGCCGATGCGCGAGTAGTTGCCTCGAGCGACGAGCCGGGGGAACAGGTAGAGGTGGCCATCAGGGCCGCGAGCGGCGGCCGGATTGAGCACGCCCTCGATCTCGTTGGGATTCCCGGGCTCGGGCTCCATCACCGTCCCCAGGCGCTGCAGCTCGAAGCCGTTCGGTGTCGTCCCGACTGTCACGAGTTCTCTCCCGGGGCGAGGCACATCATGATCGCCTGGGTAACCCGCTTGGTCTCGTCGGGCGTACGCACCGGAATCGAGGCGACGCCCGCTTCTTCGGCCGGATAGTCGTTCCCCCCCACGAACAGGGCGTCGCCGATGAAGATCATGTCCTTCAGCGGGATGCCGAGCCGGTCCCGCAGCTTCCTGATCCCGTAGGCCTTGTCGATGCCGGGTTTCGTCACATCGATGGACGTCGCCCCACCGATGTTGACGGAGAACCCGGGCAGGAGCGGGTCGAGGGCCCCCTTGATCTTCTTGCGCTTGGCGATATCAGGATCCCACTTCTCCTTCTCGTCCAGGGGCGCCTGCTGGCCAAGAGCCGAGAACGTGATCTGGCTCCCCCGATCCTCGATCTGTTCGCCCCAGAGCTTGTGCACCTTGAGGCCGGTTTCGGTGGTCGCCTGCTCCAGCGCCGCGATGATCCGGCTTCTCTCGTCGGCGCTGAGGTCCTCGGAGTAGACCTTGGTCCAGTCGCCCGAGTACCGATAGAACTTCGTGCCGCACGTGGGCAGCAATGATAAATTCGCGAGGCGTTCGTCGGTCGCAAGATTGGACAGGAGCTGGGCCTGGAACTGGGGCCAATCGCCACCGGAGATCACGGCCACCTTGACGACGCCGAGGAGGTCATGCAGCAGGCCTGACATCTCGGCATCCAAGTCCGACTTGCTCTCGGCCAGGGTGCCATCGAGGTCGTAGACGATCAGCTGCTTCATTCCGGCAGCGCCACTTCCAACAGGCTCACGACGCCGCTCGGACGAAACGCACACACGCCAACCACTGCCGGCAGGAGCATGACGTCGCCTCGCCGGAGGGCAGACAGCACCCCGCCGTGGTCGACTTGTCCCGCGCCCTCAAGACACACCAGGACCCGAGGCACGCCCGCGGCGCCGATCGGAAAGGGCGCCCGACCATGTACGCGCCACAGACGGAAGTGGTCGCAATCGAACAGTCGCTCGCGCTCGACCGGCGTGGTCGCCTCCACGATTGGCGCAACCGGGGCGAGCGGACCATGCACCAGGTCGATGCAGCTCAACGCCTGATCGACCTGGAGTGGTCGAGCCCGGCCTGTCTTCGGGTCGAGATGGCCCCAATCATCCAGGCGAAAGGTCACGTCGCTGTTCTCCTGCACCTCGAACACCACCATGTCGTCGCCGAGAGAATGAACCGTCCCGGCAGGCAGGAGGACGGCCTGGCCAGGGTGCGGACTGAACGATGCGACCAGGTCCGCCACGCCCCCGCTTGCGACCGCCCGCCGGAGATCGTCCTCCGTGGTCCCCGGCTTCAGTCCGGCAAGAATGCGGCTCCGCGGACTCGCTTCGAGCACCACCCACCCCTCGGTCTTGCCGGTCTCGCCGGCCGGCAGCAGATCCGTGCGCTCGTCGGCGGGATGGACCTGGAGCGAGAGCATCTCGCGCACGTCGAGGAACTTGAGCAACAGCGGGAACCGGCTGAAGCACCCGGCGAGCTTCCCGAGCATCTGCTCCGGTGACTGCTCGAGGAGCTCACGGATGGTTCGCCCTTTGAGCGGTCCGTTGGCCACCCGGCTCTGATGATCGGCGCGGTCGCTCAACAGCCAGGCCTCGCCGATCGGGCCGTCGCCCGGGAGCGGTGCGGTCAGCAGCGTTGCCAACCGGCGGCCGCCCCAGGGGCGGTACTCGTAGATCGGCTCGAAGCGCAGGGGATAGAGCGGCGGCTGCGCGAGCGGATGCGACTCCGTGGTCATGCTCGTTCTCGTCCATCGGCTGCTGGATTGCCCGGGACGAAAACGCCAACG
>JBBRIM010000209.1:0-4916 GCA_038221095.1 Candidatus Limnocylindrales bacterium | reverse complement strand
CGGTGCTGATCGCCGAGGGCGTCAGTTGCTCGACCAGGAGGCGGCCGAAGCGAGTGGTTTGGTCCGACTCGGGGACTGACTCGAGCCAGCGGCGGAGGAGTGCTTCGCCTTCCGAGTAGACGAAGATGTAGGTCCGCCAGAGCGGGTGTTCGATGAACTCGAGGCGCTTTTCGGCGCGCTCCCGGGTCATCAGCGCCGTCCCTTCCAGTTCGGCCAGGACCGCGGCGTGATCGGCGCCGTCGACGTGCCGGCGGAGTGCGGCGTTGACCGCGAATTCAGCCAGGCGCGCTCGTGGCCGGCGCAGCGCGATCGCGGTCTGGGCGACGTCGGTGGCCGATCGGTTTGCCTCGCCCGCCAGGAGTCCGCCTCGCTCGAACAACTCGACCAGCAACTCCGGTTCGGCCGCGGCCGGTACGGCGAAGCGTCGGCCGAGATCGGCCAGTCCCTCGCTGATCAGGCACTCGGGCGTGTTGAGCAGGAGCACGCTGCACTCGACGCGCCCTGCGAGACGGACGAGGTGGGCCTCCTTCGAGGCATGTTCGAGGTGGTGACCGGGGTAGGTCTCATGGGCCAGCACGCTCACGAGATCGGGCGCCCGAATCGGCAGATCGGTGTTCAGGTCCACCCGCGAGCGCAGCCCGCCGTCATACCAGTTGTAGCCGGCCCAGGGCTGGCCGTGGACGAGGCCGACCCGCAGATCCTCGCCGTGGGGCAACCCGAAGGTGGTGCGGGCGCGTTCTCGGAAGAGGCCGACGAGCCAGTCGATCACCGGCCTGAGCCGATCCGGGCCGATCACCAGGGCGGCATCCCAGGCCACCAGCCGTTCGAGCGTCGAACCGGGACCCGGTAGCAACCGGTCGATCTCGGCCCGAGCCCCCGTGAAGAGCTCAGCCGGGCGGCGGGTCGGCAGCCACTCGAAACAACGCTCGACGTGGTCCAGGTAGGCGGCCCCGGTCAGCCCCCCGGGGGCGGCATCGAGGGCTCGGGCATTGGCCTCGATTGCGGTGAGCTGAGCGGCGAACCACGCCCGCCGGCCGGGATCGCCAACCTCCTCGGCGAGACGCCCCCGAAGGAGCACCGCGTCGGCGACCAGGGCCGCGGCCGAGCGGAGCGGTTCAAGGTCGACCCGGGCCTTGATCCGGGCCGGGCCGAAGTAGCCATCGACGAACCCCGGCAGGCGCTGGTCGAGGCGCAGGGCGAGGAGGAGGTAATCGCTCGCGATCGGGTCCGGGGTCGGCACCTGCGACGCACCCCCGAGGGCCGGCTCGTTCACTGGTCGGTCTCGCCCACGAAGGGCATCTGGCGGCGCTCGGCCGCCTCGAGGCTCATCCGCAGGGCGGCAGTCTTCTGTTCGGCGACCTCGCGGACGTAGGCGGCCTCCTCATCCGGGTCGAGCCGGCGGCCGCGGATGACCGCACGGGACTTGCCCACCATCAGCCAGCTCAGATGGTAGCGGTCCATCGTCCCCCAGGCCGTCCGGAGCAGCTCGTCGGAGAGCTGCAGCCAGACCTGGAGCGCCCCGAGCGAAGGGCTCCCCTGCAGGCGATCGCCCTCGGCCACGAGTTGGCGCGTGCGCAGGATCAACTCGGCCCGGGTCACGTGTCCGGCTCGACGGGCAGCAGGGCCGCCATCGACATCGCGTCGATCCAGTCCTCGCGGGCGGCCCGGAGCATCCCCGTCCGGGGACCGGGTCGCCCATTGCCGATCGCCCGGCCGTCGAGCGCGACGAGGGGCACGATCCCAGCCAGGCTGCCCGTGAGGAATGCCTCGTCGGCCGCGGCGAGCTGGTCGGGCCGAAGATCGACTTCGGCCGGAACCAGGCCGAGGCGCTCGGCATGGGACAGCAGCCACGTCCGGGTGGTCCCGGCCAGGATCGCCGCGGTCGACGGCGGGGTTGCCAGGGTTGAACCGGCGAGCACGAACAGGTTGGCGGCGGTTGCCTCGCTAAGGGACCCGTCGAGGGTCAGGAACAGGGCGTCGTCGGCCCCGGCCCGGGAAGCCTCCAGCCGGGCGTAGACGTAGTCCGCCCGGGATGTGGTCTTGACTCCGGCCAGCGGCGAGGCCGGGTCGCGCCGGATCGAGCTCTGGACCGCCCGAACACCGCGTTCGAGCAACCCGGGGGCGGTCGGGACGTGGGACCAGCACTGGACGGCGATCGTGGCGGTGAGATCCTCGAAACCGGGCGGAAGCAGGCCGCGGCGTTCGAGTGGCCCGCGGCTGACCGTGATCCGGATTGCGGCGTCACCCGGCCGGTCGTCTCCCCGCCCGACCCCATCGAGTCCTTCAGCGGCGAGCAGAGCAGCGATTCCATCGACGATCTGCTCGTCATCGACGGGCAGGTTCAGGTTGAGGGCCAGGCACCCCTCGCGCAGCCGGTCGAGGTGTTCGTCGAGTTCGATCACCACCCCTCGCCGGGCCCGGGCCGTCTCGAACACGCCGTCGCCGAGCTGGAAGCCACGATCGGTCACGTTGAGGTGCGGGCCGCGCGCATCGACGAGCCGGCCGTCGAGCCAGATCGAGTGGCCTGCGCCGGGTATGGTCATCCGTCCAGCTCCCGGCCACCAACCGCCCGAAGTGGTCCGCGCGCCTTGGCGATCGTCTCGAACCACTCTTCCGTGGGGTCGCTCCGCCAGGTGATTCCACCGCCGACGTGCAGGCTGAGCCGGGTTCCGTCGGCGACCAGGGTCCGGATCAGGATGCTCGAACCGAGGGTACCGTCGGGACCGAGCCACAGGGCGCAGCCGGTGTAAGGACCGCGGCGCACGGGCTCGAGCTTCTCGAGGATCTCCATCGCCCGGATCTTGGGCGCACCGGTGATCGAACCGCCGGGGAAGGCCGCAGACAGCAGGTCGAATGCGTCGCGTCCGGGCGCCAGCCTGCCGGTGACCGTGGAGACGAGGTGCTGGACGGCACTCGTCCGTTCGAGCCGACACAGGCGGGGCACCCGGACACTGCCCGGCCGGCAGACCCGGCCGAGGTCGTTGCGCAGGACGTCGACGATCATCACGTTCTCGGCCCGGTCCTTGGCACTCGCCAGCAGCTCGATCGCGAGCGCCCGATCTTCTTCGGGCGTCGCCCCGCGGGGCCGGGTGCCCTTGATCGGATCGGTCGAGACGAGGCCACTTCGGTCGATCGACAGGAAGGCCTCCGGTGAGGCCGACGCGATCGCCCGCGGCCGGCCCGCCCGGTTGCCGGCCCGGCCGGGACCGAGGTCGAGGTATGCGGCGTACAAGGCCGGATCGCCCGTCCGCAGGGCCCGATAGAGCGGCCACGGCTCGCCCCTGAACGGGGCAGCCAGGCGCCGGGCCAGGTTGGCCTGGTAGATCTCGCCGTCGGCGATGGCCCGCCGGATCGCGGTCACACCGGCTTCATACGCCGGGAGATCGAGACTCGATCGGAAGACCAGCTCGCCGGCCGGCAGGAGGCCAGGTGCGATGGGTCGAACGGCGCCGCCGACCCGTGCCAGGACATCGGCCAGCCGCTCATCGAGTCGCTGCCGATCGCCGTCGACGGCTCGCCCGCCAAGGAAGGCCTGGCCCGTCCGTCGGTTCCAGGCGATCGCCCAGTCGTGCAGGGCGAGCCGCATGGGCGGCAGGTCCTGGTCGTCCTCGGCAAGTGGAGGCCGTGGCTCGAACGCCCGTCCGACGTCGTAGCCAAGGAAGCCGGCCAGGCCTCCGATGAACGGTGGTGCGTCGCGTCGCTCCGGCGCCGATGGCTCAAGGCGGGCCAGCGTCCGCCGCGCCTCGACAAACGGGTCGCGGCCGGGACTCGGGCGCTCCTGGACAGCCAGCGGATCGGCGGTCAGGAAGGTCCAGCGGGATCCCCGGCCTGGTCGGGCGCTCTCGAGCAGGACCAGCCCGGCCAGGTCGGCCAGCCGCTCGGCGGCATCGAGCGGCGCGACATCGTCAAGTTCGGGCAAGCGGGCAAGGCGCACGGCGGGCAGGAGCCCGGGATCGGTCGCTCGGGTCGAGTGGGCGATGGCCATCTGCCGATTATCGCTAGCCGGCGATCATCCCCGCACCGGAGGTGCCGAACGTCCCCTCGTCGATCAGGATGAAGCTGCCGGTCGCCCGGTTGTCGCGGTAGGCATCGACCGCGAGCGGGGCCGAGAGTTGGAGCGTGACGAGGCCGATCTCGTTCAGGCCGATGGATGTGACACCCTCGATCCGGTCGAGGGTGTTGATGTCGATCCGATGCTCGATCCCGGTCACGATCGCACGGACGGTGCGGGTCGCGGCCTTCAGGTTGTAGCGCGCGCCCATGGCCAGGGGTTGGTCGGTCATCCAGCAGACCGTCGCCCGCAGCTCGCTGCTGACGATGGGCGGGGAGTCCGGACCGACCAGCAGCTCGCCCCGGCCGATATCCAGGTCGTCCTCGAAGGTGAGGGCCACGCTGAGCGGTGGATACGCCTCCCGGAGCGGCCCGTCGAACGTGTCGATCGCGCGGACCCGGCTCCGGCCGCCACTGGGCAGGGCCAGGACCTCGTCACCCGGTCGCCAGACTCCACCCTCGATCCGGCCGGCGGCCGCCCGGTAATCGTGGTGGGCGTCGGACATCGGTCGGATGATCCATTGGACCGGCAGGCGACGCCGGGTCCAGTCGGTCCGATCGGCCACGTCCACGGTCTCGAGATGGCCGAGGAGCGTCGGCCCGTCGTACCACGGCATCCGGTTGGTGGGGCCGACCACGTTGTCCCCGTGGAGCGCTGAGACGGGGATGTACGAAACGTGGTGGATGCCATCCAGGCCGCCGGCGAACGCGGCGAATTGCTCGCGTGCCCGCTCGAAGGCGGCCTCCTCCCAGCCGACCAGGTCCATCTTGTTGACGGCGACGACGAGCTGTGAGATCCCGAGCAGCGTCGAGATGTAGGCGTGGCGCTTGGACTGCTCGAGCACGCCCTTGCGGGCGTCGACGAG
>JBBRIM010000208.1:0-4926 GCA_038221095.1 Candidatus Limnocylindrales bacterium | reverse complement strand
TGGCGGTCAATCATCTGCCCGAAGACCGGGCCGGGATCGGCCTGGCCCTGGCAGCCCTTCATGCCGAACTGGTCCTTCACCTGGACGCGGCCGCCAACATGCTCGGTCCGATTCTCGAGCCGGCCGCGACTGCCCGCCACTAGGCGGCCCGGTCAGGCCGGGTTGCGCCCCAGCCATCCGAACGGGCCGTCTGGCACTGGTGTCGATCGCGCCCGCGCGCGACCCTGTGGGGACGGCAGCCGGAGGGGCTGTCGGGCGGCGAAGGAGACGAGATGGACGCAGCCACACTTGCGCGCCCGCGAAACGCTGATCCAATGATCGCCAGGTCGGTCGGGGCCCGGCCAGACCTTCTCCGGGAGCGGATCATCGGCCGACTGCGCGGGCCGCGGTCCCGCGAGCAGGTCGCCAGGAGCCTCACCCTGGTGGTCGAGGAGGCGTTCCTCGACGCTGCCTGGGCGCCCCTGCCGCATCTCCGGGATGCCCTCGATGAGCCGATCGCTGCGGCCACCGAGGTTGCCGTGGCCACGCTCGTGGATGAACTCGCCGATCTCCTTGACCTCGTTCCCGAGACGATGTTCGATACGTGGGAGCGTGCCCGGATCGAGGTGGACCTCGGCAGGGAGTAGCCCTCCTTCGCGCGAATCGCCGGGGCCTGTCACCGCCCGTACACTTCCGGGCGTGAGTCTGCCTGCCCCGATCCTGCCGCCGGCCACGATCGGGATCCTGGGCGGCGGCCAGCTCGGCCGGATGCTCGCCTCGGCAGCCCGGGCGATGGGCTACCGGATCGCGATCCTCGACCCAGACCCGGATTGCCCGTCGGCGGGCGTCGCCGATGTGCTGATCGTGGGCGGCTACGACGACGTCGCCGCCGCGCTGCGCCTGGCCGAGGCCAGTTCCGTCGTCACCTACGAGCTCGAACACATCGCCGCCCGGGTTGGCCGGTCGGTTGCCGACGTCCGGCCGCTGCGGCCCAGCCTCCGAGCGCTGGAGGTGACCCAGGATCGGCTGGCCGAGCGGCGCTTCCTGGAAGGAGCCGGTGCCCCGGTTGCCCCATGGCGGGCGGTGGCGACCCGAGCTCAGCTCGAGGCCGCTGCGAATGCACTTGGCTTCCCACTCCGGTTGAAGGCCGCGATCGGTGGCTACGACGGCCGCAGCCAGGTTCGACTGGCCGGGCCGTCCGATCTCGATTCGGCATGGGAGGCCCTGGCCCGCTCGGCGGCGGCGGCCGGCCTGCTGCTCGAGCGTGAGCTCGACTTCGCGTGTGAGCTGTCGGTTGTCGTCGGACGAGGGCTCGACGGCGGGGCCGTCCCGTACGCGGTCACCCGCAACCGCCACGACACGGGGATCCTGTTCGAATCAGTAGTGCCGGCACCTTCGCCGGTCAGCCCGGCGATCGCACGTCAGGCCCAGCAGCTGGCCGTCCACCTTGCCACCGAACTCGATGTCGTCGGCACGTTGACGGCCGAGCTGTTCCTGCTCCTCGACGGCACGCTCGTGGTCAACGAGCTGGCCCCGCGAGTCCACAACAGCGGCCACTGGACGATCGAAGGAGCCGCCACGAGCCAGTTCGAGCAGCACATCCGGGCGATCTGCGGTCTGCCCCTGGGCGAGCCGACTGCCCACGCTGCCGCGGCGATGGTCAACCTGCTGGGGACAGGCGAGGTCCGCGAGGCCCACCTGCTGGGCGTCGCGGCGGCATTGGCGGACCCAACGGTCCATCTCCACCTGTACGACAAGCGGCGGGTCTTCGAGCGTCGCAAGATGGGCCACCTGACGGCCCTGGCCGGTACGCCCGAGGAGGCCCTCGAGCGGGCCGCTCGCGCCGCGCTCCTGCTCAGCTGGGGTTGACCGACCCAGTCGACCCCCATGGGGCAGAATGGCGGCAATCCAGCCGGCTATCCGGCGATTTCGCCCGAGGAGTGACCCAGCGATGCCCCAAGCCTCCCACCGCGTGACCGTGATCCCGGGGGATGGGGTCGGACCGGAAGTGGTCCGCTCGGCGGTCCGCGTGATCGGCGCGGCCGGGGTGCAGATCGCCTGGGAGGAGGCTGTCGCCGGCGCCGCTGTATTCCAGCGGGGCGACACCTCGGGCGTCCCGGCCGAGACCCGCGACTCGATCGAGCGCACCAAGGTCGTCCTCAAGGGTCCTCTGGAGACGCCCGTCGGGTTCGGCGAGAAGAGCGCCAACGTTACCCTGCGCAAGCTGTTCGAGACCTACGCAAACGTGCGCCCCGCCCGGGAGTTGCCGGGGGTTCCGACCCGCTACGCCGGTGAAGGCGTGGACCTGGTGATCGTGCGCGAGAACGTCGAGGACCTGTACGCCGGGATCGAGCACATGGAGACGCCCGACGTGGGCCAATGCCTCAAGGTGATCTCGCGGAAAGGCTCCGAGAAGGTGATCCGCTACGCGTTCGAGCTGGCTCGCCGCGAAGGCCGGACGAAGGTCACCGCGGCGACCAAGGCCAACATCATGAAGATGACCGAGGGGCTCTTCAAGCGGGTCTTCGAGGAGCTGGCCGGTGAGTACCCCGAGATCACGTCCGAGCACCTGATCATCGACAACGTAGCCCACCAGCTGGTCAAGCAGCCCAGCCAGTTCGACATCGTGGTCACGACGAACCTGAACGGCGACATCATCAGCGACCTCGCCTCCGGCCTCGTCGGGGGGCTGGGCTTCGCCTCGTCGGGCAACTACGGCGCGGAGGTTGCGATCTTCGAGGCCGTCCATGGCTCGGCGCCAAAGTACGCCGGCCGTGACGTGATCAACCCGACGGCGCTCATCCTCAGCTCGGTGCTGATGCTCCGTCACCTGGGCGAGCCGGCCGCGGCCGACCAGATCGAGGATGCCGTCCTGGTCACCCTCGAGGACGGCCTCGCCACGACCCAGGATCTCGTCCGCCAGACCGGCGGCGATGTCGACACGGCTGCCTCGACCAGCGGCTTTACCGACGCCGTGATCGCGAACCTCGGCCGGGCTCCGTCGACGCTCGGCGCGCGCCGCGGGGGAGCGGCCGAGCCCGTGCCGGCGCCGCTCCCTTCGTGGTCATACGGTCCCGAGCACTACGCCGCGATCGACCGTCGGACGATCGGCCTGGACGTGTTCATCGAAACGGACGCAACGGCCGAGCGTCTCGGACCGGAATTCGAACGCCTCGTCTCGGCCGGCCCGTTCGAGCTGCGCTTCATCTCGAGCCGCGGCAGCAAGGTCTTTCCATCGGTCGGGCTCGCGACGGATGGCGTTCGATGGCTGCGGGCACGCTTCGTCACCCGCGACGGGGGAGGGGCGTCCGAGTCCGACCTGCTTGCCCTGCACCAGCGGGTGGCCGAGCATCAGCCGGGCTGGACCCACGTCGAGAAGCTTCACGTGTTCGACGGGGCCGACGGCTTCACCAAGGCGCAGGGCGAGTAGATGGCGCGCCAGGCAGGTCGGTCGCTACCGGCCGGCAGCCGGCCCCTGCCCAGGGTGGGTATCGTCGGTGGCAGCCGTTCCGACTTCCCGATCCTCGAGAAGGCGGCCGCGCTCCTGGCCGAACTCGGGATTGCCCACGAACTGCGCGTCGTCTCCGCCCACCGGACGCCCGACCTCCTGTACCGCTATGCGGAGGAAGCCCCCGGCCGTGGGATCGAGGTGATCGTCGCGGGCGCGGGCGGGGCGGCCCACCTGCCGGGCATGCTCGCGGCCAAGACGATCCTGCCGGTCATCGGCGTGCCCATCCCCAACCAGCACCTGGGTGGCCTCGATTCACTCCTGTCGATCGTCCAGATGCCCCGCGGGGTGCCCGTGGCCACGGTCGCCATCGGCAATGCCGAGAACGCCGCGATCCTGGCGGCCGAGATCCTGGCCCTGGGCGATCCGGACGTCCGGAGGCGGGTCAGCGCCTGGCGCGCGGCCCAGACCCAGGCCGTCCTCGACGACGAGTCGAACCGCCCAGGCTGAGCGGGCCGGTCCGTCGGGTCAGGCCCGCCTCAGCCGTCGCCGCCGGGCCCCCCTGATGCCGGGGCGTGCACCCCGAGCGACAAACGGTACGAATCGACGCAGTAGGTCGTGGTCCACGTCCGTCGCAGGGATCCCGGCGGCCGGTTCATCCCGGCCCACGCTTGGCCTGGGATACGTTCCTGGCCGAGATCGTGGGTCTGGGGCTCAATGAGTCTGGCGAAGGGTGATAGCGGCATGTTTGTCGCTCCTGGAGCACCGCTTGACCAGCGGCCGCGCCGGCGCTCGCCAGCGGCCCCCGGGGCTCGGCCAGCGGCCCCACCGCTTGACCAGCGGCCCGCCGGCGCTCGCCAGCGGCCCCCGGGGCTCGGCCAGCGGACCTGCGAGGCGGACCGAACCGCTCGCCAGTTGCCGCCCAGGCTAACCGGGCCGGTCCGGCGGGTCCGGCTCGCCGTTTGCCGGCCGCCGGCGCCTCGGCCGTCGAATGGACCCCACGGACCTACACTCGGGAGGTGAACGACTCGACCAGGATGGACGACGAGCGCTGGGAGCCGGGGATGCCCGTGCTCGACAGCCAGGCGATCCCTGATCCGGCCCCGCCGGCAGCCGCGCCGGCAGTCGCGGCCACGCAACCGGCCGCGGCCACCCAATCGGCCCCTCCGCCAACAACGCCGGCCAACGGACCGGGCCGCCCCGCTCCCGGTCCGCTGCCGCCGAGCCTGGCCGGCCTGCCCCCGCGCAGCGTTCCGGAAACCAGCCCCACGCGACTCCAGCAGCAGTACGTCCTCCTGTCGGTGCCCGGCCTGATCGCGGGTTTCGTGGCGATCACGGCGATCGAGTTCGGGACCCTCGTCAGCAGCCCCCTCGTCAAGCTGTGCGTGCTGGTGGGTGCGCCGCTGCTGGTGATCGCCAATGCCGACGCGATCCTGCGGATCTGGCGGGCAGCCTGGGCGTGGATGCCGGTCGATCGGACGAAGGGCCTGTTTCGGCTC
>JBBRIM010000207.1:0-4931 GCA_038221095.1 Candidatus Limnocylindrales bacterium | reverse complement strand
CGGCCTCTACCCGGAACTCCAGCGGTTCGGAGCGACCGACATCTCGGCCTGCTTCAACTGTGGTACCTGCACCGCGATCTGCCCGCTGGTCGGGGCAGACTCGACGTTCCCTCGCCGGATCATCCGTTACGCCCAGGTCGGGCTGAAGGACGCGCTGCTCTCGAGCAAGGAGCTGTGGAGCTGCTACTACTGCGCCGAGTGTTCGGAGACCTGCCCGACTGAGGCCGGACCCAGCGAGTTCATGGCCGCGGCTCGACGCTATGCGATCGCGAGCTACGACCCGACCCACCTGGCCCGGACGATGTACCTGCGCCCGGTCCTTGGAACGGTCTTTTCGATCGTCCTGGCGGCATTCTTCGCGCTCTTCATGTACGCGAGCCACGGACCGCAGAGCGCGGAGACACTGGCGATCTTCCAGTTCATCCCAGAGGCCCTCATCCACTATCTCGGGATTGCCGTGATGGTCGCGGTCTTCCTGGCGGGCCTGGCGGGCGTTCTCGCGATGGTCAGACGGATCGGACGAGCCGAGGGGATTGATCCACGGACGATATTCGGTGGGCGAGAGGCCCTGCGGCGCTCGGCGGGTGCCCTGTGGAGCGCGCTCGCCATCGAGTCGCTCGGCCAGCGTCGCTATCGCGCGGAATGCGATGCGGACGCCCGGCCATTGCCCTGGTATCGCCGCCGCTGGTTCGTCCATGCGGCCACGATGTGGGGTTTCCTCGGCCTGCTTGGCGCGACGATCCTCGACTACGGCCTCGACATCATCGGCGTCAAGGCGACTGGCACACCGGTGCCGATCTGGTACCCCGTCCGACTCCTCGGAACCGTCGCCGGCGCGGCCCTCGTCTATGGCGTGACCGTCCTGATCATCGACCGCCTCCGGGGCGCAGATCGCTCGAGGCTCCATTCGACCGGCGCCGACTGGATGCTCCTCGTCCTGCTGTGGGTCACCGGTGTCACCGGGTTCCTGCTCGAGTTGGCGCTCTATCTCCCCGGCGTGCCTGCCTGGGGCTACTGGGTCTTCCTCTTCCACGTTGCAGTCGCAATGGAGCTCGTCCTGCTCGCCCCGTTCATGAAGCTCGCCCACGCTGTCTACCGGCCGCTCGCCCTGTTCTTCCTGGCGTTGGCCACCAATCCGGCTCTTGATGACCCTGAGGCCGAGCCTGTCTGAGAGTTGCCTGGCCAGGCAGCATGCCTGGCGGATGAAGTCGGCCTTGCGCCGAGGAGGTTTGTGATGACATCGACTCTGCCCCAGGTATCGCTGGAACACCACCAGCGCCTGACCCATCACGTCGACCGAATGCCGGCGGTCGCCGATCTCATTGGGACGATCCCGGCCGCGGAACTCGCCCCGCACGTCGACGAGGTATCGACCTTCCTGAGCGACCTGCTCGTGCCCCACATGGAGGCTGCCGAGCGGACCCTCTACCCGGAGCTCGAGCGGCTGCTCCAGAACCGCCACTCCATGACCCCGATGCGCCGCGAGCACACCGAGATCCGGGCCCTCGTCGACGATCTCCTACTGCGTCGGGCCGGCCTCGACGGCGGTCACCTGACGGTGGCCGACGCGATTGCCCTTCGGCGCGTCCTGTTCCGTCTCTACGCGATGCTGAAGGTCCACCTCGCTGAAGAGCAGCTCTACCTTGGGATCATCCAACACGAGGTGTCGGCCGATGCCGGCCAGGCGCTCGCGACTGCGATGGAGCACGCCGGGACCCACGAGTTCTGAGTTGCCGATGTATCCATCCTGGCCCAGGACTCGTCCTGTGAGTAGGTACGGGCACGGGCCCGTCGACAGGATGGAGACACTGAGATGACATTCGGAACGAATGAGTCCACGTCGGATCGGGTGATCAGGATCGTACTTGGCGTGGCCCTGGCGGCCGTCGCGATCGGCGGCGCCGTGGCGGCCCCGTGGCTGTACCTCGTTTGGGCGATCGCCGCGATCGCCCTCGTCACCGGGATCGTTGGCTTCTGCCCGCTGTACGCGATCCTGCACATCCGCACGAATTCAGCGGCCCGCTAACGGCTCCGGGGAGCAAGGCTTCGGTGAGGGTTGGAGGGGTCGAAGCAGCGTTGCCGCGGGCGACTGCCGGGGAGGCGTTTGCCCATCTGCTTGTCGGCGAACTTCCCCGGCTGGTCCACCTCGCGACCAGGCTTGTTCGCGACCCGGACCAGGCCGAGGACTGCGCCCAGGAGACGATCATCGGCGCCTGGCGGCGGCGCGATCAGTTGCGCGACCGGGCCGCGCTCTCCGGCTGGCTCAGGCGCAGCCTCGTCAACCGGATCATCGACCGCTCCCGGGCGCATCACGACGAACTTGATATCGAAGCCGTCGAGGCGGACTGGCACGATGACCGCTACTCGGTCGCGCCCGACCGGGTCCTCGAGCGTGCGGAACTGCACGACGAACTCGAAGACGCCCTGGCCCGGCTCCCCATCGTCTATCGCGTCGCCGTGGTCCTGCACGACGTGGTCGGCTGGACGGCGGCCGAAATCGCCGCGGCGACCTCGGCGGGTCTGCCGGCCACCAAACAACGGTTGCGAAGGGGACGGATGATGCTCGTGAGCGCGCTCGCAGAGGACGACGAGCGGCGGCAGGCCAGTCTCGCCCAACCGCTCCGTTGCTGGCGCGCACGGCGCCACGTCTCCGCCTACCTCGACGGAGAGCTCGACGCGCCGACGCGAACGGCCGTCGAAACCCACCTCGAGTCGTGTCCGACCTGCCCGCCGCTGTACGCCAGCCTGGTCGGGGTACGGGCAACCCTGGGCGGTCTGCGCGACCCCGACACGGTCATCGAGGAGACAATGTCAGCCCGGATCCGGGAGCGCCTGGATCGCCACCGCCGCGGACGCGAAACGCCCTGAGCGACGGTCGTCTGGGCTGTCAGGGACCCGGAGTGAGGAGCTGCATCCTGGCAGCTGGCTGCCTGGCGAGGGGCCGTAGCCACAACATCCGGTCCGGCGAGGTCCTTACCGACTCACGCCTCGCCCAACCAGCCGGCGATATCGCTCGCTGAAGGGATCCGGCCGTAGCTCACGACCTTGCCGTCGATCACGAGCCCGGGCGTGCTCATGATCCCGTATGAGGCAATCTCGCCGTAGTCGGTGACCTTGATGATCTCTGCGTCGACGCCGCTCAAGGCGACCGCCTCGCGGGCGTTGACCTCGAGCCGTTTGCAGTTGTTGCAGCCGGGTCCGAGGACTTCGATCTTCTTCACCTGTGGACTCCTTTCCGAGTCACGCGATGAGCGCGTTGAAGAGGTAGCCAAGACACAGGATGCCGACCGTCACGACCGTCGCGAAGACCGCGAGAAGGGGCGGCTTGATCACCCGTCTCAGGATCACGAACTCAGGTAGAGAGATGGCCGTGATCGCCATCATGAAGGCGAGGGTCGTGCCCAGGGGCAGGCCCTTCCCGAGCAACGCCTGGACGATCGGGATCGTGCCCGCGGCGTTGGAATAGAGCGGCAACGCGATCAGGACCACGATCGGCACCGCAAGCGGATTGGACCGGCCGCCGATCGCGGCGACGAGCTCGGTCGGAGCATAGCCGTGGATCAGGGCGCCGATGCCGATGCCTACCAGGAGATACGGCGCGATCCGGCGGACCAGGTCGATCGTGTAGCTCCAGGCGTCGCCGAGACGGTCCGACCAGGACGGTCGCATCTCGATCGCAGCCGTGCCGGCCTGGATCTTCCAGACGTACTCCTCGACGTAGCGCTCCATCCCCAATCGCCCGATCACGAATCCGCCGACGATCGCAGTGGTCAGCCCGGCGGCCATGTAGATCAAGGCGATCCAGGGGCCGAACAGTCCCCATAGCAGGACCAGGGCCACCTCGTTGACCATCGGGCTGCTGATCAGGAACGCGAACGTCACCCCGAGCGGGATACCGGCTTCCACGAAGCCGATGAAGAGCGGCACCGCCGAACACGAGCAGAAGGGAGTGACGATGCCGAAGGCTGCCGCTCCCAGCGTCCCGACGACGGTCCCTCGACCCATGAGGGCGGCCCGTACCCGTTCGGGCGTGAAGAAGCCGCGGATCAGGGTCACGAGCGTCACGATGCCCACCAGAAGCAGGAGGACCTTGGGCACGTCGAGCAGGAAGAAGGCGGCGGCGTCCCCCAGGTGGGACCCGCGCTCAAGGCCCAGCAGTCCGTAGGCAGCCCATTCGGCGGCGGGCAGGTTGATGAACCAGGCGACGAGCCAGAGGGCCGAGGCGAGCACCACGACGAGCGGCAGCGGCAGATGACGGCGCCGCAGCGCGAGCGTGGTCATCCGACGATCTCACGGAGCGCGGCGAGGGCCTTCGAGACCGCGGGCTCGTCTCGTTCGTAGTAGAGGAAGCGGGCGTTCGCCTCGTGGCGGCTGGCCCGGACAAGCCCGGCATCGCGGAGCCTGGCCAGATGGTTACTCACGTTGTTCTCGCGCTCGCCGGTGGCCGCGGCCATCTCGCACACGCAGTGCGGGCCATCGCGGAGCATCCGCAGGATCACCGCCCGGGTCCGATCGGCAAGAAGGGCGGCGGTGGCCACGCCATCCGCAACATCAGGGGCCTTGAGATCCAGCCGAGGAACGGGCAACACAGGCAGCTCAAACGACACGTCGGGTTCCTACATGCGTGCCACGTTTCGGCGCATTCGGTGCATCTGGGACCAACATCTCAGCGACAACTGTCTCAGTCTTGGCTGAGATGTTCCAGAGTCAACCCGCCTGATTCACCGAGCCGAACGGCCCTGAATCCAAGCCAGACGGGCCAGTCCGGCGCGAGACTCCGCCGAGCCCTCGCTCGAACTCAGATCGAGGCGTGCGGGCCTTCGACCAGGACCTCGGCGGACTCGTCAGGTTGACCCGGTCGCCGGATGACGTAGGCGTGGTGGATCTCGGTGACCCCGGTCGCCAGCGTCGCCCCGACCGCGCAGTACTTC
>JBBRIM010000206.1:0-4948 GCA_038221095.1 Candidatus Limnocylindrales bacterium | reverse complement strand
GGCACGCGGATTCAAGAACGTCAGGCCGACCCGGATCGATCGCTACGACCTGGCAACCGGCCGGCTGACCCACTCGATCGACCTCGAACCGGCCGGCCTCAGCGCGGTCTTCAGCATTCACGGGATCCCACCCGCCGTCTGACCAACGGTGCCAGTGCGCACCGTTTGACCCCACCCAACCGCACGCCCATGACCATGGGGCCACGGATTCGGGTGCCGATTGACCAATTGGTCGCGGGTCGGATCGTGTCCAACCGCTCCTACGCTTCCGGGGCACTTGCCTTCGTGGAAGAGGAGCGACCAATTGTCGAACCACCAGAGCGGTGCGAGCACCAGCATCCGACCCGATCCGAACGCGGCTGTTCGACGGGAGCTCGCACGTGATCACCGCCAGCCCCGGCCGATGGCCGCCCTGCTGGCTATTGCCCTGATCGTCGCCGGCGCCGCCGGTCTCGGTGGCTGGCTGACCAGCCCCGGTGGCCTGCTCGCTTCATCGCGCTCCGGCCAGATTCTGCTCGAGGATTCGAGCTCGGCCCTGCACTGGAGCAGCGGCTGGTCCATCGTTGCCACTCGCTCGGCTTCGGGCGGCAGCGAGCACGTCAGCTCGAAGGCCGGCGCCTCGGTCTCGGTCGTCTACTACGGATCGTATCTGCGGATCATCAGCCCGACCGGTCGTGGCCGGGGCCTGTTCCGGCTCACCCTCGATGGGGTGCCGGCCTCGGTGTCGACCCATGCCGATCGGTTCCATGCCCGCCAGGTCGTCTTCGGGAGCGGGCCGTCCGGTCGCCGCCACGTCCTGACCATCACGGTGGCCGGGACGCCCGGGCACCCGTGGGTGGCCATCGACGCGCTGCTCATCTCGGCAGTCCAGCCGGCTCCGGCAGCGAGGACCGATCCGACCCCCAACCCGACACCGACACCGACGCCGACCCCGACCCCGGTGGCAACGCCGTCCCCGGGCAGTTCGGCCGGCTCGGACCCGACCCCCACCCCGACGCCAACCCCGTCCCCAACCCCGACGCCTACTCCGACCCCTACTCCGACCCCAACCCCCACGCCCAGCCCTGCCAGCGGCGCCTTTGTCGCGACCAACGGCAGCGACGCCAACCCGGGGACCCAGGCTCAGCCCTGGCGAACGCTCCAGAAGGCGGCCGATTCGGCCAGCGGGCTGGTCTGGGTTCGTGCTGGTACCTACGCCTCGTTCACCCTTCGCCGGAACGGCCTCACCTTCTCGGGTTACCCGGGTGAGACAGCCAGGATCAGCGACGGCTCGGCCAAGGACATGGTCTACATCTACAAGGTGAACGGTGCGACCTTCGAGAACCTGTCCATCCAGGGCGGGATCCAGTCGGGCGGGGCCGGCATCGATGTCGCCGCGAGTTCAAACATCGTCCTGCGCAACAACGTGTTCGACAGCTGGGTCAGCGGCAACCGTGGCTTCGGGATCCGGACCTGGTACTCGACCAGCACGGCGATCTCGAATAACGACATCGCCCACCAGGCCGCCGGGATCCAGGTCTCTTACACCTCCGACGGCGTCCAGATCCTGAACAACGCGATCCACGACAACAACCGGATGATCGTCAACACGACATCGCCGAGCAACGACGACCATGGCGCCAACGGGGTGATCTTCCTGATGACCACCGGGTCGACCCTGGCCAGTGGCAACCAGTTGTATGGCAATCGCGCCCCCAGCCACGACTACGGCTATGACGGGAGCGCCTTCGAGATCTACGGCGCCTCCGACGTGACGATCACGAACAACACGATCTGGAACAACAAGCAGGTGATGGAGACGGGCACCGACGGTCGGGCCTGCAACAACGTCACCTTCACCCGGAACGTGGCCTGGTCGGCCACCACCGTGGCCGGCTGGGCCCGGGGCGTCCTGATCGCCTGCGCCAGCAACTCCCTGATCGCCTTCAACACCCTCGACGGGTTCGATATCTCGGACGTCTCGATCGTCTACAGCGCCGGCTACAAGTACCAGGGCTCGGAGAGCGGACTGAAGGTCGTGGACAACATCCTGCTCAGCAACGGTGGTCCCATCTACCACCTCGAGACGCCGCCCTCGGGCGTCACCGTCGACCGCAACGTGCTCTGGAACCGGACCGGCGGGTCGCTGGTGTGGGACAAGACCCACAACGGGACGACGAGCTGGGCTGCCTTCCGAAGCTGGTACGGCTACGAGTCCCACGGCCTGAATGCCGACCCGCTGATCGTCAGCCTCGGTGCCCGGGACTATCACCTCCTGGGTGGCTCGCCGGCGATCAACTCCGGCTCCGTGATCAGCGGCGTGTCGAGCTCGTATCTCGGCTCCGCCCCGGATATCGGCCGCTACGAGAATCGCTGACCGGATGCACCACAACCTCGGCCGGTGACCTCCGGCCGGGCCGAATTGGAGATCATCCGGGCTATCCTGCTCGGATGACCGTCCAGCCTCCCGGAGGCCGCCGATGAGCCGCCCGTTCACCTCGGGCGGCTCATTCGCGCCTCGCCGCCAGATTGGCGTCCGGCTCGACGACCTCGCCGCCCACATTCGGACGCCGATGTACCGGAACGCCTACGCCCTGATGCTCAGCAACGTGCTGACCTCGGGCCTGGGGATCGTCTACTGGGCGCTCGCCGCCCGGCTCTATCCGGCCGATGCCGTCGGGCGCAACTCGGCCCTGATCTCGTCGATGGCGTTTTTGGCCGGCGTCTCGCAGCTCAACCTTCGGTCGGCCCTCAACCGGTTCATCCCGGAGGCCGGCGCCCGAACGGCGAAGCTGATCGGCTACGCCTACCTGGCGACCCTGCCGGTCACGCTCGTGGTGGGGATTGCCTTTTTCGCGATCATCACAACCACCTCACCGGGCTCTGCCCAGGCGGCCCTCGCGGCGATGCCCGTGGCCGTCGCCGGGTTCATCCTGGCCACGGCCGCCTGGTCCATCTTCAACATGCAGGATGGCGTCCTGACCGGGCTCCGCCAGGCGCTGGTTGTGCCGGTCGAGAACTCGACCTTCTCGATCGCCAAGATCGTGCTCCTGATCGCCTTTACCGGCCTGGCCACCTACGGCATCTTCCTGTCCTGGGCGATCCCCACGGTCATCGGGGTCATCCTGATCAGCCTGATCGTGTTCCGGTGGCTGATCCCGATCCACGTGACCAACAGCACGGCGGTGGCCCGGCCGCTCGAACTTGGCCGGATCGTCCGGTTCGTCGCCGGCGATTACCTTGGGGCGCTGTGCGTGCTGGCCTACGTCAGCCTGTTGCCGGTGATCGTGATCGATCGGGCCGGGCCTGAAGCCGGGGCGTACTTCTACATCGTCTGGATCATCGCCACGTCGCTCAACCTGCTGCCCCTGAGCATCACGATCAGCCACACCGTCGAGACGGTCAGCACGAAGGGCGATCCGATTGCCCGTACGCGGGGGGCCCTCTTTCACGCCCTGCGCCTGCTCATCCCGATCGTGGCCGTGATCACGCTCGGCGCGCCCTGGATCCTGGCAATCTTCGGTCGGGGCTACGCCGAGCATGGCACCGACCTGCTCCGCCTGCTGGCTCTGTCGGTCATCCCCTATTCGATCAACCTGATCTACTTCAGCCTCGCCCGGATCCGGGCGAGGGTCAGCGGGATCGTGGTGGTCCAGGCGATCCTGGCCGTTCTGACCCTGGGCTTGTCCTACCCGCTTCTCGACGCGCTGGGCGTGACCGGGATCGGCGTGGCGTGGCTGGTCAGCCAGGGGTCCGTGGCGATTGTCCTGTTGCTCACCGAGCTTCGGCCGGTGCTCCTCTCCCGGGAGCGGGGCTACTAACCGAGCTGCTCGAGCATCCGGCGCACGTCGCCTGCGCTCCGGCAGTGGACCACCTTGGCCCGCATCGGTGACAGGACCGCCGCCGTCACGTCCCGGCCGGTGACCGGTTCACCGTTCGCCGCGATCGCCGGGAGGCCCGGCTGATCGCCGTCGGGGCCGTCTTCGCGCCCGGAGTAGTAGGCACGCGTCTCGCGGATCGACCGGACGAGGTCGCCGAAGTGGCGGAGCTGCTCGCCTGGTCGGATCAGGCCGTGCAGCCCGCGCTGGCGCATCTCGGTCACGGCCCCCGACGCAAACCGGCCGACGACGCGTCGGACCGCCGTTGGCCAGGACACCGAATCGAGCCAGACGATCACCTCGGCGCGGTCGTACAGCTCGGACGTCCAGCCGGTGTAGATCCCCTCGGCCACCCACTGCTCGCCACGCGCGATGTCGTGCGCCGCACTCAGCCGGGCATCGATCGGTCGGAGGCGGCCGTCGCCGGCGGCCAGGGCGATCTCGTCGAGATGGTAGATCGGCAGGTTCCGCCGGGCGGCGAGCTCCCGGGCGATCGTGGTCTTGCCACTGCCCGAGCCACCGGCGATCAGGATCCGCTGGGCGCGCCCGGGTGCCGACGGTGTCTCGAGCAGGCTGTCGTACAGGCGCTCGAAGCGGGGCAGCACGGATTCGCTCGTGAACAGCTGGATGCGGACCTTGCCGGCCTGGCCGTACTGGTCGCGCAGGTCAGGGTCGGCGATCAGCTCGGCCATCCGCTGGGCGAGCTGGCCGACGTCCCCGGGTGCGACCAGGAAGCCGGTCTCGCCGTCGACGACGATGTCGGTGATCCCGCCGACCGCGCTGCCGATGACCGCCTTCGCGCGGCTCATCGCCTCGAGGCTGACCACGCCCAGGGGCTCGGGCCAGACCGACGGCACGACCCCGAACAGGCAGCGATCCCAGGCAGCCATCACCCCGGCATGGGGCACGTTCTCGAGAACGGTGACGCCTTCTGGGAAGACGGGCGTATCGGGCCAGCGCGTGCCGATCAGGACCAGGGGCGGTTTGACCTCGAGCCGCTGGTAGGCGTCGAGCAGGACGTTGATCCCCTTGTGTGCCTGGAGCGCGCCGACGAACAGGATGTACGGCTCGGCCGGCAGGGCATCGCCGAG
>JBBRIM010000205.1:0-4967 GCA_038221095.1 Candidatus Limnocylindrales bacterium | reverse complement strand
TACGCCTTCATCATGGGCGACAAGGGCGACGCGAACGCCAAGTTCCTGCGCGATGGTCAGAACGAGATCATCAAGGATGCGGTCGCCTCGGGCGACATCAAGAACGTCGGCGAGACAAACACCGACGGCTGGAAGCCCGAGAACGCCCAGACCAACATGGAGCAGATCCTGACCAAGAACAACAACAAGGTCGACGCCGTTCTCTCCGAGAACGACGGCATGGCCGGCGGCGTCATCGCGGCGCTCACCGCCCAGGGCCTCCAGGGCAAGGTCGCGGTTTCGGGCCAGGACGGCGACAAGGCCGCCCTCAACCGGGTCGCCCTCGGCACCCAGGTCGTCGACGTCTGGAAGGACGCTCGGATGCTTGGCAAGGCTGCCGGCGATGCCGCTGTCCAGCTCTGCAACGGCACCACGGTCGACAAGATCAGCGGCGCCAGCCCGTTCACCACTCCGGGTGGGAACACCGTCAGCTCCATCCTGCTGAAGGCCGACCCGATCACCAAGGCCAACCTCAACGACGTGTTGACCGCGGGCTGGATCACCAAGGACGACCTGTGCAAGGGCGTCACCGCCGGTTCCGTTCCCGGCTGCTGATCCCAGCCGCCTAGCCTGTAGTTCAAGGCGCCCTGTGCTCGCGGATCACCCGCGGCGCAGGGCGCTTTACCTATCCCGATGAATGCCCGGAGGCGTGACGATGACTGACGCTCCCGCGACTCAGAAGGTCACCGGCGGAGGATCCCCAGGGCCGCTGCGCTCATTGCTCAGCGTGCTGGGCGCGGGGCTCACCAAGCTGCGCTCGTTGATCGGCGTGACCGAGGTCGACACCCGCCTGCTCGGCATGGTCGTCGCGCTGGGGGTCATCTGGATCGGTTTCAACATCGTTTCGGGCGGCAATTACCTGACCCCCCGGAACCTGTGGAACCTGTCGGTCCAGAGCTCGTCGATCGCGATCATGGCGACCGGCATGGTCCTGATCATCGTGTCCCGCAATATCGACCTGTCGGTTGGGTCGCTGCTGGGATTCGTTGGCTACACGATGGCCATGGTCCAGGTCGTCTGGTTCCCGACCAGTCCGCTGGTCTGGGCGATCGCGCTACTGGTGGGGGTCTCACTGGGGGCAATCATCGGTGCCTTCCAGGGCTTCATCATCGCCTACGGCAAGGTTCCCGCCTTCATCGTGACCCTGGGCGGGTACCTCGTCTGGCGCGGTCTCCTGTTCGAATATGCCCAGGGCCAGACGCTGGCCCCGATGGACCCCACATTCCAGCTGCTCGGCGGCGGCCCAACCGGCTCGCTCGGCCAATGGCCAAGCTGGATGGTGGGTGGGGTCGCCTGTGTCGGCATCCTGTACTCGCTCGTGAATACCCGGCGGAAGCGGCGCGGCTATGGCTTTCCGTTGCGGCCGCGCTGGGCAGACGTGGCCATTGGGGCCATCGGCTGCGCCGCCGTCCTGGGCGCCATCCTCATCGCCAACAGCTACCTGTGGCCACAGGCGCTGGCCCATAACTATGCCGTTGCCAATCACATCACGGAGCCGGCCGGCGGGCTTCAGATCCCGGTCGGCATCGCCTTTCCCGTCCTGATCACGCTCGCGGTCGGGGTGGTGATGACGTTCATCGCAACCCGCCGTCGATTCGGGCGATATGTCTTTGCCATCGGGGGCAATCCCGAGGCCGCCGAGCTCGGCGGTATCAACGTGCGCCGGACAATCGTCTCGACGTACGTGCTGATGGGTGTCCTGGCAGCGATCAGCGCCGCCATCTCGACCGCCCGCCTGAACGCGGGCGTGACCAGCCTCGGTGTCCAGAACGAGCTGGACGTCATCGCTGCTGCCGTGATCGGCGGTACCTCGTTCGCCGGCGGCGTCGGGACGGTCGCGGGCGCCATCCTGGGCGCCGTGGTGATGCAGTCCCTCCGGTCGGGCATGCTCCTGCTCAACGTGCCTTCACCAGTCCAGGACATCGTCGTTGGTTGCGTGCTGGTGGCCGCAGTTGGCCTCGACACGTTCCTGCGCCGACGATCGACCCGATAGGCAGCGGAGGTACCAGATGACTGCCCCACAGACTGTTCCACTCGTCGCGATGCGCGACATCCGAGTCGCGTTCGGTGGCGTCCGCGCCGTCGACGACGTTACGATCGACCTGCGTGCCGGTGAGGTTGTCGGCCTGGTCGGCGGCAACGGTGCCGGCAAGTCCACCCTGATGCGCGTGCTGTCTGGGGCTCACGTCGCCGATTCCGGGCAGATCCTGATCGAAGGCCAGCCGGTCACGATCACCAACCCGCGCGACGCCAAGGCCTACGGGATCGAGACGATCTACCAGAACCTCGCCCTGGCCGACAACGTCGACGCGGCGGCCAACATGTTCCTCGGTCGGGAGCTGGTGACCCGGCTCGGCTCGCTCGACGACGGAGCGATGGAGTCGGCAACCCGCAAGGTCATGAATCGGCTCAATCCGAACTTCAAGAACTTCAAGGCGCCGGTCAAGTCGCTCTCCGGCGGCCAGCGCCAGTCGGTCGCAATCGCCCGCGCCGTGCACTTCAACGCCCGGATCCTGATCATGGATGAGCCGACGGCGGCGCTGGGGCCGGCCGAGACCGCCCAGGTCCGCGACCTGATCCGGCAGCTCAAGGCCGAGGGCATCGGGATCTTCCTGATCAGCCACGACATCCACGACGTGTTCGACCTGTCGGACCGGATCAGCGTGATGTACCACGGCAAGGTCGTGGGCACGATGGACCACGACAAGGTCACCAGCGATGACGTCCTGGCCATGATCATCATGGGCAAGAAGCCGAGCGAGGTCACGACCGAGGAGCTAGCCCAGCTCCACGTCTGACGCGTTGGCCGGGGACCGGTGAAAGGTGGGGGCCAACGCCGGATAGAGGTCCCGGTACAGGCCGTGGACCTCGGCGTAGCGGGCCACATCCGGCCCCGGTTGGGCAGCTGCGGTGGCGACAACCAGGGCCCCCGTCGCCGATTCGACATCCGGATACCAGCCGGCGCCGACTGCAGCCAGGATGGCGGCCCCATAGGCCGCGCCCTCGGTGGTGCTGACCGTGGCGATCTCCGCGTCGAGAACGTCGGCCAGGATCTGTCGCCAGAGCGGGCTGGCCGTCCCGCCCCCGGAGGCCCGGATCTGGGCCGGCGCCGCCAGCCCGGCCGCCACCATCAGGTCGAGGCCATCGCGCAGGCCGAAGGCGACACCTTCAAGGACGGCCCGGGTGAGGTGGCGGCGATCGTGGCCGAGGGTCAGGCCCACGAAGGCCCCCCGGGCGAGCGGGTCGGGATGCGGGCTGCGCTCCCCCGACAGGTAGGGTAGGAAGAGCAGCCCGCCACTGCCGGCAGGCACCTCTGCTGCTGCGCCGATAAGGTCGCCAAACGCGACGGCGGGCGCCAGGCTGTCGCGCAACCAGCGCAGGCTGCCGGCGGCCGACAGCATCACCGACATGAAATGCCAGCGCCCGGGGACGGCGTGGCAGAAGGCGTGGACCCGGCCGAGGGGATCGAAGATCGGGCGATCCGTCGGCGCGAAGACGACACCCGAGGTGCCCAGTGACAGGGCCATCATGCCTGGCGCGACCACGCCCACGCCGACCCCGTTGGCCGCCTGGTCACCGCCGCCGGCAACGACTGGCGTCCCGGCGCGTAACCCCGTCGCGGCAGCCGCCTCGGCTGATACGACGCCGGTGACCGCCGGCCCCTCGAATGTGGCCGGCAGCCAGGCCGGGTCGATCCCGAGCGCGGCCACGACCTCGGACGACCAGGTCCGGGCGGCGAGATCGAACAGCAGCGTTCCGGCTCCGTCGGCGACATCGATCGCATACTCGCCGGTCAGTTGCAGGCGGACGTAGTCCTTTGGCAGGAGCAGGTGGGCAATCCGGGCCCAGACCTCCGGTTCATGGTCGCGGATCCAGACGAGCTTGGGCGCCGTGAACCCGGTCAGCGCGTCGTTGCCGGTGATCGCGATCAGCCGCTCCGGACCAACCGCCCGGCGGATCAGCTCGCATTCGACGCTCGTCCGCTGGTCGTTCCAGAGGATCGCCGGGCGGAGGACGTGACCGGACTCGTCGAGCACGACCGCTCCGTGCATCTGGCCGGTCAGTCCGATCGCGGCAACCTGGTCGCCCCCGACGCCGGCCGAGGCGAGGCACGACCGGATCGCCGTCCTGGCAGCGTCCCACCACAGCCGCGGCTCCTGTTCGCTCCACAGCGGCTGGGGCGAGGAGAAGTCGTATTCGGCGACACCGATCGCGCGGACGGCGCCCGCTGCGTCGACCAGGACGGCCTTGGTGGCGGTCGTCGAGACGTCAATGCCCAGGACGAAGGACACCCGGTCAGCCGCGCTTGGCTGCCCAGATCTGCCGGTTGACCACGTTCTCGAGCTGCTCCTGGCGACCCGACACGGGCTTCGGGTCGATCTCGCCCGCGAGGACTCGCCCGGCCAGCACCTCGAGCAGGGCGTCACCGCTCAGGATCGACCGGCCGAGAGCGCCCGTCCAGCCGGCGTATCGAGCGGTCCGGAGCGCTTCAAGCTCGCCCGACTCGATCATCCCGGCCGCCACGACCAGCGACTGGGCAAGCGTGTCGATCCCCCCGACATGGGCGTGGAACAGGTCGTCGTGGTCCATGCTCTGGCGGCGCAGCTTCGTGTCGAAGTTGAAACCGCCGGTGGTCAGACCACCCGCCCGGAGGATCTCGTAGACCGCCAGCGACAGCTCGTCGACCGAGTTCGGGAACTGGTCCGTGTCCCAGCCGTTCTGCTCGTCGCCCCGGTTCGCGTCGACGCTGCCAAGCATCCCGTGGGCTGCCGCCAGGGCAACTTCATGCTGGAAGCTGTGACCGGCCAGGGTGGCGTGATTGACCTCGAGATTGAGCTGGTACTCGCCGGCCAGGTCGTGCCGCTCTAGAAAGCCGAGGACCGTGGCCACGTCGTAGTCGTACTGGTGTTTCGTTGGCTCCTGGGGCT
>JBBRIM010000204.1:0-4968 GCA_038221095.1 Candidatus Limnocylindrales bacterium | reverse complement strand
CCGCCCCCGGCTTCATCGACGCCCTGGCCGAAGCGCTGGTCGTCCATCGTCGGTTCGGAGACCTGAGCCGGATCGTCCTGCCCCGGAGCCACGCCCATCGACCAATCGTCGCGGCGCTGCGCGAGCGAATTGGCTGAGGGCGCGGGTCGACGCGTTCCCGGGTCGTGTGCGACGATCGATCATCCACCCCCCGCCTGACCGAGCGGGGTCAACACCGGGCATCTGCCGCCTGAGGAGGACCGCCATGGCCGCTGTTCGTCGAGCCGACGCCACCTGGGCGGGCGATCTGCCCACGGGCAAGGGAACCGTCAGCGCCACCTCGAGTGGCGCATTCAGTGCGCTGGCGACCACCTGGGCCTCGCGAATCGAGGAGTCCGAGGGACGGACGAGTCCTGAGGAGTTGTTGGCGGCCGCCCACGCTTCGTGCTTCTCGATGGCCTTCGGCAACGAGCTGGCCAAGCGCGGCACGCCGCCGGAGCGTCTGGCCGTCACGGCCCAGGTGACCCTCGACATGACCGACGCCGGCCGGCGGGTGATCTCGAGTGCGCTGACGGTGAGAGGCCGGGTACCGGGGATCGACGCCGCGACATTCGCCGAGGTTGCCGAGATCGCCAAGAACGGCTGCCCGATCTCGAACGCCCTGAAGGGCAACGTCACCCTGAGCGTGGAGCCAACCCTCGAGTCGTGATGACCGGCGGCGGCGAATCCGCTCGATCCGGGCGCCGCAGGGCGTGGGCCGCGGCCGGCGTCGCTAGGTGATCGCCAGCACCGACGGTTCCCCGCCGCGCCGAAACTTGTCAAATACCAGTGCGAGTGGTACTCGGCCGGAACCAGCGTCTGTTCAGGAGCCAGGAGCCTCGACGCGCCGCCCGAGTTGAGCACAAATCCGCTCCACCAGACCGGTGACTGGGCCTCAGTCCCGACTCTGAATCGGCTCTACACCACCCGGGCTGGTAGACGACAAGTCCCGCAGGCAACCGTTCGGCGCCGCGAGCCGGCGCCGCGAGCCCGCGCCTACGTGATGGCCAGGATCCGGGCCGGGTTCGTGACGGTCAGTTGGTGGATCTCGGCCTCGGAGACGCCGGCGGCCCGGAGCTGGGGCAGGAACGTCTCGAAAAGGTGAACGTAGCCGTTGCCGCCATAGGCCTTGAGCTGGCTGTTGTGGCAGACGTCCTGGCTGAGGAGCAGGTGGTCGGCGTGACCGCGCTCGATCAGTTCGCGGGCCAGGTCCACGATCCGGGGTTCACCGTGGCGTTCCATCGGAGTGAAGCTCATCCCCAGGAAGTCGAACTCGAGGTTGGCCCCGCGCCGGATGATCTCGAGGTAGTGCTCGAGGTGGGGATACGAGTCGGCGTGCCCGATCACGACCCGGGCCGGGTCGACGCCCTCCTCCTCGAAGATACCGAGCTGGGCGAGACCAACCGATGACATGACCGAGTGGGTCGTGATCGCGAGACCGGTTCTCCGCGCGGCCCGGCCCACGGCGCGATGAACGCGCTCCTCGAGGGCGGTCAGCCAGGGCTTGTCGGTCCCGATCTCGCCCAGGATCCCGGGCCGGATGCCGGTGCCATCAGCCCCGTTCTCAATTTCGCCGACCAGCTCCTCGGCCAGGTCGTCGACGGAGCGCCGATCGATGCGAGCCTCGGCCGGGTAGTAGGCGGTCCGGTACCAGCCGGCGCCCATCACGATGTGCAACCCGCTCGCTTCGGCGTAGCGGCGCAGGCGAGCCGGGTCGCGGCCCACGCCGGGCAGGGTCAGGTCGACCAGGCTGCCGCCGCCGGCGGACCGGTAGGCGGCCAGTTCGGGCAGGACCAGGGCATCGTCAGGGGTGAGCTCCCAGTAATCCCAGCGATTGGGGACCTGCCAGAGCTGGATTCCCGTGTGCTCGTGAGGCAGGACGAAGCCGAGATCGGCGGCCGGCACACGCCCGGTCACGGTCTGCACCTGGCCAGCCGGACGGACGGGCCTGGCGTCGCCTGGGGGGTTGGACTGATCGGCTGACGGCATCACGGGGGAGTCTAGCCCAGCCTGAGAGCCACCCAGGACCCCCACGGGCATGCATCCCGGCGAATGTTGCCTATCCTTGGCGGGTACTCAACTCCTGGCCCTGGCCCGCCTGGCGGCGCCACTCCCTGCGAAAGGTTCGTCCCATGTTCACCCGCTGGGGTGCGTTTGTGTACCGCCTGCGCCGCCCGATCGTCGTCGGAGCGGTGGCGTTTGCCCTGGTGATGAGCTACTTCGGGCTCAGCGCCTCGAGTCACCTGAGCTCCGGCGGCTGGCTGGACTCGACCTCGGAATCGGCCAGGGTCGACGAGCGCCTGGCGACCGAATTCGCCGCCGGCAAGAGCAGTATCGTCGTCCTCTTCCGATCATCCACCACCCCGGACGCCACGTCGCCCGCCTTCCAGGCGGCGATCGCCCAAACGATGGCGCCGCTGGCCGGCGATCCGGACGTGGCCGCCATCGTGGGCTACGCCCAGACGAAGAGCCCCCAGTTCATCAGCACGGCAGGCAGCGCGACCTACGTCGTGATCGAGCTGAAGGCAACCAACGAGCAATCCGTCGACCTGGTACCGGGCATCCGGGCCAAGCTCAAGGCTCCGGCGGGCTTCACCTATCAGCTGACCGGCTACGGGCCGATCACCAAGGATGCGGCCGGCCTGTCCGAGAAGGATCTCGCCCGGGCCGAGACCATCTCCCTGCCGATCGTGGCGTTCATCCTCGTCCTCGTCTTCGCGTCGCTCATTGCCGCCGGCCTGCCCCTGCTGGTGGCCGGCCTGGCCATCCCGACCACGCTCGGCCTGATCTACTTCGTCAGCCGCCAGATCGAGATGAGCGTGTACGTGATCAACATCGCGACGATGCTCGGGCTGGCCCTGTCGATCGACTACTCGCTGTTCATGGTCAGCCGCTTCCGCGAGGAACTGGCCCGTGGCCGGACGGTCGGTGAGGCCGTCGAGAAGGCCGTGGCCACGAGCGGCAAGGCGGTCGCCTTCTCGGGCTTCGCGGTCGCGATCGGCCTGTCGGGCCTGCTCCTGTTCAAGTCGACCGCGATCAGTTCGATCGGGGTCGCCGGGTCCCTGGTCGTGATCGGCACCCTCGTCTATGCCCTGACCTTCTTGCCGGCGACCCTCGGGATGCTCGGGCCGCGGATCAACGCGCTCAGCCTGGGCGGCCTCTTCCGACGGCTGGGGCTCGGCCGGACGAGTGGCAGTGGCCGCCGCTGGGAGCGGATGGCCCGCCTCGTCATGCGCCGTCCGCTGTTCGTCCTGGGGCCGGTCCTGGTCCTGCTCTTCTTCATCGGGTCGCCCTTCTTCCGGCTGATCCAGGGTGTTCCGGACGCCTCGATCTACCCGCCCGGGATGGAAAGTCGCGACGCCTATATCGCCCTGCAGACGGAGTTCGCCGCGGGTGAGACGACCCCGGTCGTCGTGCTGGCCACCGTCGGCGGCGATCCGCGCTCGGCCGCCAATGCGACAGCCCTGGCCGACTACGCGGCCCGGCTGGGCTCGGTCGCCGGCGTCGGCCGGGTCGAGAGCCCGTACTCCCTGGTCGATCCCACGACCGGCGTCGCCCTGACCTCGGCCCAGGTGAGCCAGCTCTACGCGCTCCCCGCAGCCAGCCGGCCGGCCCAGGTGGGCGCCGCCATCGAAGCACTCCAGGCTGCCGATGTGCGAGGCGCGACGGTTCGCTTCAACGCGATCAGCTCGCTCGACCCGGCCTCGCCCGAGGCGACCGGCATGGTCCCCGTGATCCGGGCCCTCTCGGGTTCGGCTGGGATCACGACCCAGGTCGGGGGCGTGTCGGCGATCGGGCACGACTTCCTGGTGGCCCAGGGCGAGCGGATGCCCTACGCGATCGGCCTGACCCTGATTGCCAGCGCGATCGTCCTGTTCCTGCTCTTCGGCTCCCTTGCGATCCCGGTCAAGGCCGTGGTGATGACCCTGCTGTCGATCAGCGCCAGCTTCGGGGCGCTCGTCTGGATCTTCCAGGACGGCAACCTCTCGAACATCCTCCATTTCACCAAGCTGCCCTACACGATCGCGGGCAACCCGATCATCATGTTCAGCGTGATCTTCGGGTTGTCGATGGACTACGAGGTCCTCCTGCTCTCGCGGATCCAGGAGGCGTATCGGCGGACCGGCGACAACACGGCGTCGGTTGCCGAGGGGCTGGCCCGGACGGCCGGGGTGATCACGGGCGCCGCCCTGATCATGGTCAGCGTCTTCGCTGCCTTTGCCCTCGCCGACACGATCACGATCAAGGCAATCGGCGTCGGGATGGCGATTGCCGTCCTGCTCGATGCCACGATCGTGCGGGTGCTCCTCGTGCCGGCCACGATGCGCCTGCTCGGCCACTGGAACTGGTGGGCGCCGGGGCCGCTCCAGCGCTTTGCCGACCGGCTGGGCTTCGATCACGTCGAGGACGCCGAGCCGGCGCCCATCACATGAGCGATACCTTCCAGCCCGACGATCCGAACCGTTACCGGCCGGGCTCGAGCGCCGATCCCGCGGGCCAGACGGGCGGGCCGGCTCGCCCGGGAACACCGCCGTCGGCCTTCGTCCGGGGCTGGACCTGGGGACGCCAGGATCCTCGACCCGGACTGCCCTGGATCGGACTCGCCCTGGTCCTGTTCGGCGGGCTGCTCCTGCTGGGCGAGCTGGTGCCCGGCGTCCACATCGCTGGCCCGGCCCTCGGCGTGGCGATCGGCCTGGCCAACGGCCTGATCGTGACGTTCCTGCACGTGCACGGGTTCATCGCCACCCTCGGCACGGGCCTGATCATCTCGGGCTACCTCGCGAGCAACTACAAGGGCAGCCACGGCAGTGCCCCGCGTGACTTCCGGCTGCTCGACGCGACGCGGATCGGGCCGGTGCCCATCTCGACGCTGATCATGCTCGGGTGCGCGCTGCTCGTCATCGTGATGCTGCGCCGCACTCGCCTGGGACACCACCTGTACGCCGTCGG
>JBBRIM010000203.1:0-4987 GCA_038221095.1 Candidatus Limnocylindrales bacterium | reverse complement strand
TCGGTCAGCGAGCTCATTCGGCGTCGGCTGCGGCCCGGATCAGGGCCACCTCGTCGGCCATGTCGCGGCCCTTCCGGAAGAGGGCCGAGCCGACGACCAGGACCTTGACGCCGAGGGCCCCGACGACACCGGCCGTCCGCTCGTTGATCCCGCCGTCGACCTGGATCTCGAGGGGGCGATCGCCCAAGCGCCGGTCGGCCCGGACAGCGCCGAGCTTGGCTGCGGCATCGGCCATGAACGACTGACCGCCGAATCCCGGCTCGACGGTCATGACCAGGAGGATCTCGAACAGTCCGCGATAGGGCTCGAGGGCCGACAGCGGCGTCTTCGGCTTGACCGCCAGGCCGGCCCGCCGGCCCGCCTTTCGGATCGCCCGCAGGGTGGGCTCGATCGGCTCCCCGATCTCGACATGGATCGTGATCGAATCACAACCCGCGTCGATGAACTGGTCGACGTATCGAGCTGGATTGGCAATCATCAGGTGGGCATCGAAGGGCAGCCGCGTGCGCGGCCGGAGCGCCCGGATCGTCCTCGCCCCGAAGGTCAGGTTGGGCACGAAGTGTCCGTCCATCACGTCGAGGTGGATCCGATCGGCACCCGCCCGCTCCACCCGCCGGATGGCGTTGCCAAGGTTGCCGAGGTCGGCGTCGAGGATGCTCGCCGCGATCTGGACGCGGCCGCCTGGCGTACGGGCCATCGTCAGTCCAGCCCGCCGGTCGCAGCGACGGCAGTTTGCCGGCCGTCATCGCGGGCCAGCGCCGCGGCCAGGCCGATCTCGGCCGGCTCGGTCATCCGTTCGCCGCGCAGAGCCGCCGCACTGCGCACGACGAGCAACTCGCGCCGACGGGCGACCGCTGGTGCCGGTGGCTCGCCGGCCCGCTCCGCCGCCAGTTGGCCGCAGGCAGCACCCACCTCCTGGCCCCGGTTGCGCCGGATCGTCACGGGGATCCCATCCCGCCGGAGTCGAGCCGCGATCCGTTCGATCCGGTCCATCGGACTGGCCGTCCATGGGGTGTGCGCGACCGGGTTCATCGGGATCAGGTTGACATGGCAGAGGTCGCCTCGGAGCAGCACGGCCATGGCGTCGGCGTCGGCGTCCGTATCGTTCACGCCGTCGATCAGGGTGACCTCGTACGAGATCCGCCGGCCGGTGATCCGGGCGTGGTCGCGAGCGGCAGCCACGACCTCGGCCACCGGCCAGCGCCGGTTCAGCGGGACAAGGACGTCGCGCAGGGGATCGCGCGCGGCGTGGAGGCTGACGGCCAGGGTGAATTGCGGTCCAAGAGCGGTGAGCCGGCGGATCCCCGGGACGACACCCGAGGTTGACACGGTGATGTGGCGCGCCCCAAGGCCAAATCGGCGCGGGTCGGCCAGGGCCGATACGGCGTCGAGGACCCGGTCCAGGTTGAGCAGTGGCTCGCCCATGCCCATGAACACCACGTTGGTCAGACGGCGGCCGCCGCTCGCGAGCCGCCGAGCAGCCGAGCGGACCTGGTCCACGATCTCGGCCGTCGACAGGTCGCGGGTGAAGCCCAGTTCACCGGTTGCACAGAACGGGCAACCAACGGCACAGCCGGCCTGGCTCGAGATGCACACCGTGTGCCGTTCGCGCTGCTGGCCGTCGACGGTACGCCGGGCCGGGTAGTGCATCAGGACCGATTCGATCAGGGCCCCGTCGCTCAGGCGATGGAGCGCCTTCTCGGTCAAGCCGCCATCGCCGATCCGCAGTTCGGTGTCGGCCACCGTATCGAGCGAGAACGCAGTGTCGATCTCCGCCCGGAGGGGGGCCGGCAACGTCTGGATCGTGGCGGCCGAGGTCGCACCGCCCGACCACAGCGCGTCGTTCAGCTGGGTCGCCCGGAATGCGGGCTGGCCACGCTCGGCGAACCAGGATGCGACCGCCTCCGGTGGCAGACCGGCCAGGCCGGGGCGAGTATCGGTAGACATCCGCC
Organism: Candidatus Limnocylindrales bacterium; assembly: GCA_038221095.1. Lineage (GTDB taxonomy): Bacteria > Chloroflexota > Limnocylindria > Limnocylindrales > CSP1-4 > Palsa-1033. The sequence goes on along the minus strand of JBBRIM010000203.1, from coordinate 3,035 downwards.
CGATTATCGCTCTGCCCGCGTCCCGGCGATCATCGGCCGACCGCGGCGCAGCTCCGCGCCGGTCATCGGGCGCCCCCCGGCGAGCTGGACTTCGTCCAATCGCAGCGACCCGCCCGCCGTTTCGAGGGCAAGACCCGCGCCAGCAGCCACGATCGTCCCCGGCTCGCCGCCGAGGGCCGGCCCGACGGAAGCACGGAGCACGATCAGGCGACCGAGTGGGGTCTCGATGAAACTGCCCGGCCAGCCCATGTAGGCCCGGACCTGGCGCTCTAGCTCGGCCAACGGCCGGCCGGGATCGAGTTCGCCGTCGGCCCGGCGGAGTGGCCGGGTCAGGCTGATCCCGACGGCCGGCTGGGGGTTGGCGACCAGCTCGCCGGCCAGCCACGGCCCAAGCGACCGGTCGAGCAGGCCGGCGGCGATGGTGGCGGCGCGGGTCTCGAGTTCGGGTGCCGTCTCGGTGCCGGCCAGGGGCAGGGCCTCGGTCGCAATCAGCGGTCCACTGTCGAGGCCGGCATCCATTCGGATGAGGCTGACGCCGGTCTGCTCGTCCCCGGCCAGGATCGTGGCCGGGATCGGGCTCGCCCCACGGTGGCGGGGCAGGAGCGAGGGGTGCAGGTTGAGCATCCCGTGGGCAGTCAGGTCGAGCAGGCCGGCTGGCACGATCTGGCCGTAGTCAGCCAGGACGCCGAGATCGGGGAGCAGGCTGCTGACCTGGGCGATTGCCGCGGGAGCGCGCAGGCGGGTTGGCTGGAGGAGAACCAATCCACGGGCACGGGCCACGGTTGCCACCGGAACGGCACGCAACTGACCCGATCGGCCGGCCGGGCGGTCGGGCGCGCTCACGACGCCCACGATGTCGACCCTCGGGTTGGCCAGGAGAACCTCGAGAATTGGGACGGCGAACGCCCCGCTACCCAGGAAGACAACCCGGGCCGGCTGATCAGGCGAGGGCGTGGGTGGCCTCTCGGATCGCGCCCTCGGTCGGCCCGTCAGCATCGGTCTCGTCGTCGTCATCGCCCTGGCCGACCGCGATCAGCTCGTCCATCGAGTCGAGGTAGTCGATGTACAACTTGCCGTCGAGATGGTCCAGTTCGTGCTGGAGGGCACGGCCGAGCAGGCCGCTGCCGGCCACCTTGTACGAGCGGCCGCGGCGGTCCTGGGCCACTACCCAGACCCTCTCCCGGCGGGTGACGTAGGCGACGTAGCCGGGAATCGACAGGCACCCTTCGAGGTCCGTGTCATCGCCGCTTGAGCGCACGATTCGAGGGTTGATCAGTTCGTACAGGTGGTCCTGGACCTCGATCACGCAGGCCCGCAGGGGCTCACCCAACTGGGGGGCCGCCAGTCCGACGCCCGGAGCGTGGCGCATCGTATCGGCGAGGTCGTCGAGCAGGCCGTGGAGGTACTTGCCGAAGCTGTCCACGGGCTCGCCCTTCAGGCGCAGCCGGGGGTCGCCCAGCAGGGCGATCTGTTTGACACTCATGCTCGGCCGAGTATATCGGAGGTCAGAGGAGCGACTCGGGGTCGACGTCCACGGACCATGGGGCATCGGGGCCGCCGTCGAGCAGGGCGACCGGGTCGGGGCCACGCAGGACCACGTTCCAGCGCCACTTGCCGGCGCGCCGACGGAGGAAGGCCGGAGCCGGGCCGATGACCGCCACGCCACTCCCTCGCTCGTTCACCCGCGCTCGGAGGGTCTCGGCCATGGCGGTTGCACCACGCTCGGCCGCCTCGCCGTCCTCGAGCCCGATCGTCAGCTTGACCAGCCGCCCGAACGGAGGGGACCCGAACCGCCGGCGCAGTTCGAGCTCGTTGTCGTAGAACGTCGCCGGGTTGGCCGTTACCACGGCCTGGATCGCGGGGTGCTCGGGCTGGTAGCTCTGGATGATGGCCAGGCCCGGTCGCTCGCCTCGCCCGGCGCGGCCCACGGCCTGGGCCAGGAGCTGGTAGGTCCGCTCGGCGGCTCGCTCATCGGGCAGGTTCAGGGCGATATCAGCGCTGACCACGCCGACCAGGGTCACCTCGGGGATATCCAGGCCCTTGGTCACGAGGCTGGTCCCGACCAGGACGTCGAGCCGCCCTTCGGTGAAGGCATCGATCACCCGCTCGGCGGCGCCCTTGCGCTCGACCACGTCGCGATCGAGGCGCCCGACGCGGAGGGCTGGGAAGCGTCCCCTGACCTCGCGCTCCACTCGTTCGGTGCCGCCGCCCAGGTAGCGGATCCGGGGGGAGGCGCAGGCCGGACAACGGGTCGCCAGCGGGGCCGCCGTCCCACAGTGGTGGCAGCGCAGGCTCATCCCCGCCTGGTGGAAGACCAGCGGCCGTTCGCACTCCGGGCACGTCTGCACGGCGCCACAGTCACGGCACATCACGACCGAGGCGCTGCCGCGCCGATTGATCACGAGGATCGCTCGCTCCCCGGCGGCCGTCTCGAGGCCGGCCAGCTCGGCTGCCAGCCGTCCCGAGAGGAGTCCGCGATTGCCGCCGGCCAGTTCCGCCCGCAGGTCCACCACCTCGATGGTCGGCGGGGCGCCACTGGGACGGCTGGGCAGGACCACCCGTCGCCAGTCCCCGGCACGAACTCGCCCGACGGTCTCGACCGCCGGCGTGGCACTGCCAAGGACCAGCGCGGCACCGGCCAGCTCGGCCAGCCGGATGGCCGTGTCGCGGGCCTGCAGCCGGGGTGTCCGATCGCTCTTATAGGTGCCCTCGTGCTCCTCGTCCACGATCACCAGGCCAAGCTCGGCGAACGGGGCGAGGACGGCCAGCCGGGTCCCCACCACCAGGTCCACCGGGCCGGCCCGAACGCGCCGCCATTCGTCGGCCCGCTCCCCTTCCCCGAGCCCTGAGTGGAGCAGGGCCACCCGCGCATCGAGGTCGGCCCGGAGTCGGTCCACGAGGGGCAGGGCCAGGGCAATCTCGGGCACGAGGAGGAGGACCGGCCGTCGCGCGTCCAGGCTGGCCACGATCGCCTCGACGTAGACGGCAGTCTTGCCGCCGCCGGTCACCCCATCGAGCAGGAGCGGACGCGGATC
>JBBRIM010000202.1:0-5023 GCA_038221095.1 Candidatus Limnocylindrales bacterium | reverse complement strand
CATCCTGCGGGGTGGCGGTGGCCAGCGCAAACGGGTGGATGGAGCCGGCGCCGCGGGTGCGGAGCAGCCAGCCGGCGTACGTCAGGGTCCAGCGAGAATCGACGATGTCGTCGACGAGCAGGACCGGGCCCGACGGGCACTTCCCGTCGAGGCGGAGCGACGCAGCCACGTTTCGAAGCTTCTGGGCGCTGTTCTGCATCTCCCTCTGCGGGGGCACGTCCGCGGCGGCCAGCACGTCGTGGAACGGGAGTCCCAGCGCCACGGCGAGCCGTTGGGCGTAGTCGCCGACGAGCGCCGGATGCCGCAGCGACGGGATCGCCGTGACCCACGTGGGTGCGGGGTGGGGTCGCCAGCGAAGACCAACGAGCTCGACCGCAGCCTCCACCAGCGTGTCCTCGAAGCGATGGTCCCGGTACCTGCCGTCGGCCACCAGGCGGCCCCAGCCGGCGTCGCCATAGACCGCCAGCGCGTGCCCTGGTTCGTTCGGCTGCCGGATCCGGCCGGTCAGGTTCGGGACCGCGCCCGCCGGCCACTGCAGGCGAGGTTCGATGACGCGATCCGATCGGCGCAGGAAGTCCACGGCCTGCCGGACCAGCCCCGGATCCGGCGTCGTGGGCAGGAGCCCATCGAGCTCCGACACGCACCGACCGCAGGACGCCGGCGCGGGATCGTCGAGCGCGCTCGTCAGGTAGGTCATGAGGCAGCCGGCATGCGTCATGTACGCGCGCATGTGGGCCAGCTCCGCCCGTCGGAGCGCGGTGACGCGCTCGATCCGATCGGTGTCGGGCTGCCACGGGTTCAGCGTCCGGAAGTAGCGCTGCCCCTCCCGCGCGACCGCGCCATCCACTTCGAGCAGCTTGAGGATGTGCGTGATCCGCGATCGGCGCAGGTTCAGCCGACGTTCCAGCACGGGGAGCGAGGCCATCTCCACGCCCTCGAGCGCAGCCAGAACGGCGCGCATCTCCGCCTCGGGCGGGAACGCGTTGCGGATGAAGAAGTCGTTGATCTCGTCATCCTCGCGACCGCTCAGGAGGACGCCGTACGCGCTTTCGAGCGCCCTGCCTGCTCGCCCGACCTGCTGGTAGTAGGCGATCACGGAGCCGGGCCGCTGGTAGTGGACGACGAACCCGAGGTCGGGCTTGTCGAAGCCCATCCCCAGCGCGGTGCTGGCGACCAGGGCCTTCAGGCGGTTGGCGAGGAGCGCCCGCTCGAGATCGATCCGCTCCTCGGTGGTGAGCCGGGCGTGGTACGCGGCCGCCGCGAAGCCGTTGCGGTTCAGCCAGGCAGCGACGCGCTCCGTGTCGGCCACCGTCAGGCAGTAGACGATGCCGTTCCCGTCCATGTGCGGCAGGTTCTCGGCCAGCCAGGCCAGCCGTTCGGCGCCGTCGCGGAGGCTGATTGCCTGGAGTCGCAGCGAGGCCCGGGCGAGGGGACCACGCACGGTGCGGACATCGCCCCCGAGCTGCTCCACGACGTCCGCGACCACGCGGTCGTTCGCCGTCGCCGTCGTGGCGAGGAGCGGCGTGCGGGGCGGGAGGCCGGCGATGATCCTTCGCAGCCTGCGGTAGTCGGGGCGGAAGTCGTGGCCCCAGTCGGAGATGCAGTGGGCCTCGTCCACCACGAAGAGCCCGATTCCGCCCTGGATGGACGGCAGGATCTCGGTCGCGAACTCCTCGTTGCCGAGCCGCTCCGGCGAGACGAGGAGCACGTCCACCGAGCCGTCCTGGAGGCCGCGACGCGCTGCCTGCCACTCGTCGCGGTTGCCCGAGTGGATCGTGGATGCGCGCAGGCCGAGCGCCACCGCGGCGTCGATCTGGTTCCGCATCAGGGAGAGGAGCGGGCTGATGACGAGCGTCGGGCCCCGGCCTCGATCGCGCAGCACGCGGGTCGCCAGCCAGTAGACGAGGCTCTTGCCCCACCCGGTTCGCTCGACCACCAGCGTCCGCTCACCGCGCAGGACTGCCTCGATCGCTTCGCGCTGCCCATCGCGGAACGCGGCCGCCTGCCCGAACATGCGCTCGAGGAGCGGCTGGAGCATGTCGGGGGCCGCGTTATCGGTCACGAACTGCGTACCTCGAAACGCGGGGACCGCCACTCGTCAGTGGGGGTATGATTGTCGATGTCACGACACGTGTCGTAACGTAGAGGTGACACGATGGCAATTGAAGCCCGAACGACCCAGATCCGCGAGCTGAGGTCTGATCTCGGCCTGTCCCAGGAGACATTCTCGCGCGCCCTCGACGTGAGTGCGCGCAGCGTGGAGCGCTGGGAAGCGAAGGGCACGACGACTGCCGATGCCAACACCGTGCGTCGCATCGCCCTCTTGATCGAGATTCTGCGACTTGCCCAGGAGGTCTATGGCAACGACGTTGCTGCATTCCTGTCCACTCCGCGTCGCAGCCTCGACCTGCGCACGCCGAAGGAAGCACTCGTCCGAGGTGACCTCGAGGCCGTGCGCCTGGCCCTCATTCGGTCCCTCGAGGGTGATTGGGCCTGAGCACGTAGATGGCGATCGCCGACCTGGTCCGGCCATGGTCCGGGCCCGCCCTGCGTCATCGGCCGGCCGGATCGCGTCGCTCTGTCCTCGACGACGAGTACCTCGGGCTGGTGCCAGACAATCGCTGGAGCGAAGTCGGCACCCGCGCCTACTACTTCGCGGCCGATCTGGGCCTGATCATCGCCGAGTATGCCCGGCACATCGCGGTCGATCTGCCTGCAGGCCGCTCCGAGCGCCTGGCACGCAGCGTCTTCAGCGTGCCGGTGAGCCTTGACCAGATCCTCGATCTCACCGACCCGTCGGTGGTCGGCGCGATGGGCGCCGGGCCGCTCGAGACGTGGATCCTGAACCTGCGGGCCACGCAATCCGCCGCGACGTACCTGTTGGCACAAGTCCCCGGCCTCCAGGGACTGCTTGTCCCCTCAGTCGCGTTTCTGGATCGGCCGGATCGGCGCAACCTCGTGGTTTATCGGGACCGGATCGACCTGGCGACGGTCTTCGGCCTTCCGGCCCACGTGCGCGACATCGTCCTCGAGGCCGGCGGTGCCTGAGCCAGGGAGGACTCATGCCCGATGGCGGCGACCGCTTCCACCGGCTGCTAACTGCCTAGCACCGGACCTCAAGTTAGTAGCCAGGATCCGAGTGATCTACTAAAGTGACACCTGTTAGTAAGCCGCTGGACCCTGGAACCAGATGAAACCGCCCCTGGCACCGCCAACAATCGACAGCTTGATTGCCCGAAGCGCCAATGGTGACGAACGCCTGACGGCGATCATCACGGCCGGAATTCGCCCGACGGTCGACGGGAAGTATCGCCATTGGGAGACGCTCCGCCAGCTGACGCCGCCGGAAGGCCTGACCAGCGAGGAGTGGTGGCTCGGGATCAAGCTCGCCCGCGGCAACACCGCGCACCAGATCCCGCTCACCGACCACCAAGGGCAGAGGTTCGGTCACTGCATGCCTGATCCTGCCTATGAGATGACCCATCTCATCGACCGGCAGGCAAGCGGTGAGATCGAGATCAGCGAGGTCGTCACCAGCCCGGAGATGAGGAACCGATACCTGGTCAGCTCGCTGATCGAGGAGGCGATCACGTCGAGCCAGCTCGAGGGTGCCAGCACGAGCCGAGCGGTCGCCAAGGAAATGCTCCGCTCCGGACGGCCGCCACGCGATCGAAGCGAGCGGATGATCGTCAACAATTACCGCGCGATGAACACCGTGCGTGGATGGAAGGACGAACCTCTCACCCCGGACCGTGTTCTCCAACTCCATCGGATCGTCACCGACGGGACGCTGGACAACCCGGATGCGGCCGGCCGACTCCAGGGCCCCTACGAAGAGCGGGTGCGGGTCTTCGATCGGGCCACCGGGGAGCTCCGGCATACGCCGCCGCTCGCCGAGCAGCTGCCAGCGCGACTCGAGGCCATGTGCGCGTTCGCCAACGACCAACCGACAGAGGGTTTCCTCCACCCGGTCATCCGGTCGATCCTCCTCCATTTCTGGCTCGCCTACGACCACCCCTTCGAGGACGGCAATGGCCGGACGGCTCGCGCGATCTTCTATTGGTCGATGCTCAAGCACGGGTACTGGCTGACCGAGTTCCTGTCGATCTCGACGATCCTCAAGCGCGCACCGGGTCAGTACGGTCGCGCCTTCCTCTCTACGGAGACCGACGGGCTCGACACGACGTATTTCGTTCTCAACCAACTTGCGGTCATCTGCCGCGCGATCGACGAACTCCACGCGTACCTCGCGCGCAAGTCTCGGCAGATTCGCGAGACGGAGAAGCTGCTTCGCCACGCCGATCTGAACCATCGCCAGATCGCGCTCTTGAGTCGTGCCCTACGCCACCCCGATGCCGAGTACACCTTCCGCTCCCACCAGACAAGTCACGGGGTTGTCTATCAGTCGGCCCGGACCGACCTGCTCGACCTGGAGCAGCGCGGGCTGCTGGAGCGTCGAACCGTGGGGCAACGTTTTGTGTTCCGACCCGCCAGCGACCTCGCCGAACGGCTTGCCCGTACGTGAACGTCAACGCGGCGGTTGCCGTCGGGTCGAGAAGGTCTCGCATCGCATCTAGCCTGCCAATTGCCTACTGATGGCTCCTAGATTAGTAGGCCAAGACCGATAGGCCCTAACTGCGAGGCGTGTGACGCGGCGGAACGGTCGAGCCATCTCCCTGCCGACGCCGTGACACCCGAGCTGTGACAACGCTCGCCGATGCTCAGGCCGTGACCACGCACGACCCGCCCCGGCCTCCCGCGATCCAGTTCCGACGTCCGGAACCCCACCGGAGATGCCCCGCATGGAGCTCAAGCTGACCTACGACGCCACGACGGACGTCGCCTACCTCGTGATGGCGGCGACCGGCCCCGCCGACATCCTCGGTCCGACGCTCCTCCTCGAGAACGACCCGGAGTTCGCGGGCGCGGTCTCGGCGGACTTCACCGTCGCCGATGGGCGCCTCGTCGGGCTCGAGTTTCGGTTGGCCTCTGTTTGCCTGCCGGTGGCCTGGCTCGCCGCCGC
>JBBRIM010000201.1:0-5042 GCA_038221095.1 Candidatus Limnocylindrales bacterium | reverse complement strand
ACGCACACGTCCTGGTGCACGATCCAGAGCTTCGAGGCAATCTCGGCGTGGCGGCGAGTATGCTCGACGACTCCCAGGCGGGCGTAGATGAGGACGACGGACAGGTCTGCGGTCGAGCCGCCGGTGACCATGTTGCGGGTGTACTGCACGTGCCCGGGCGTGTCGGCGATGATGAATTTGCGGCGGGGCGTGGCGAAGTAGCGGTAGGCCACGTCGATCGTGATCCCCTGCTCGCGCTCGGCCCGCAGGCCGTCGGTGAGCAGGGCAAGGTTGACGTAGCCGTCGCCTCGCTTGAGGCTCGCCCGATCGATCGCTGCCAGCTGATCCTCGAAGATCTCCTTCGAGACGAACAGGAGCCGGCCGATCAGGGTGCTCTTGCCGTCGTCGACCGAGCCGACGGTCGAGAAGCGGAGCAGGTCGGCGTCGCGGGCGATGGCCATCAGAAATAGCCCTCGCGCTTGCGGTCTTCCATCGCCGCCTCGGAGAACGCGTCGTCGGCCCGGGTCGCGCCGCGCTCGGTGATCCGGGCCACGGACACTTCAGCGATGACCTCGTCCAGGGAGGCCGCCGGCGAGGCGATCGCGCCGGTACAGCTCATGTCGCCGACGGTCCGGTAGCGCACGACCAGGCGGCGCGCCTGCTCAGTGGGCAGCGGGTGGATCGAGGGCCCCACGGCCAGCCACATCGTGTCCCGCTGGACCACCTCGCGCTCATGGGCGAAGTAGATCGAAGGGACCGCCAGCTCCTCGCGGGCGATGTAGCTCCAGACGTCCAGCTCGGTCCAGTTGCTGATCGGAAAGACGCGCATATGCTCACCGCGATGGATCCGCCCGTTGTACAGGCTCCACAGCTCGGGCCGCTGGTTGCGTGGATCCCACTGCCCGAAGGCGTCGCGCAGCGAGAAGATCCGCTCTTTCGCGCGGGCCTTCTCCTCGTCCCGGCGGGCACCGCCGAAGACGGCGTCGAAGTGATGCTCGGCGATCGCGTCGAGAAGGGTGGTGGTCTGGAGCCGGTTGCGCGATGGGTCGTGCCCGGGTTCCTCGACGACCCGGCCATGATCGATCGAGGCCTCCACGCTGGCCACGATCAGCCGCTCGCCCAGCTCGGCCACCCGATCATCGCGGAACTGGAGGACCTCGGGGAAGTTGTGGCCCGTATCAACGTGCATCAGGGGAAACGGGAAGCCGGCCGGCCGGAAGGCCTTCTCGGCCAGGCGCAGCATCACGATCGAGTCCTTGCCGCCCGAGAAGAGCAGGACCGGCCGCTCGAACTCGGCGGCGACCTCGCGCATGATCTGGATCGATTCAGACTCGAGGGCGTCGAGGTGGCTGATCCGGGGATGGTCGACCGGCTCAGGCATCAAAGACCTCGGGTCGGTCGAGACGGGCCGCGGCGGCGGCGTCGGCCGCCTCGATCTGCGAATCGCGGGTCATCCGGCCACTGATCGGATCGAAGTGGATGCCGCATTCGCGCTCATCGGGACGCTCCCACCACCAGCGGCCGGCGCGTGGGTCCTCACCGGCAGCCACCGAGCGGGTGCATGGCGCACAGCCGATCGAGCGATAGCCCTGCTCGTGGAGCGCGTTGTACGGGACGTCGTTGGCCCGGATGTAGTCCCACGTCCGGGCCTCGCTCCAGTCGGCCAGCGGGGCGACCTTCCAGCGTCCACCGTGGCCCTCGTCCAGGGCGATCTTGGGCGTCTGGGCCCGGGTGATGACCTGGTCGCGACGCAGCCCGGTGATCCAGCCGGACAGCCCCTCGAGAGCGCGCCCGAGCGGTTCCACCTTGCGAATCGCACAACAGGTCCGGCGCGCCTCGAGCGAGTCGTAGAACAGGTTCAGGCCGCGCTCGCGAACCATCGCCTCGACCGCGGCGCGTTGGGGGAAGACGACCTCAACCTCCACCCCGTAGCGACGCCGGGCAGCATCCATCACGTCGTACGTTTCCTGGGGCAGCCGGCCTGTGTCGAGGGTGAAGACTCGCGGCCGGGGGGTCAGCGCCGCGAGCAGATCAAGAATCACCATGTCCTCGGCGCCGAACGAGCTGGCCAGGGCAATCCGGTCCGACCCCAGTGCCCCGATCGCCAGTTCGAGGACTGCCCGGGCATCGAGCGGTTCGACGGCGTCGCCGGCCGGGAGCGGGACGATGACCGGCGTCATCGAGCTCCGAACACGAGCGTCGGGATGGCCAGGCTGATCGACAGGCAGGCGATCAGGATCGATGCCCGCCGGCGACTGACCCGTGAGATGAGGCCGGCACCCCCGACCATGGCCGCCAGCGCGGCAGCACAGAGCGGGATGATCAGCCCGGTTTCGAGGCGATGGCCGGGTGCCTGCGAGGCGATGACGATGTAGGTCGCGATCGCCGCAACAGCCATGAAGAAGCGACCGACGAGTGACGACCCGATCGCCTGGGATGGCTGGATCCCGGTCAGCAGTAGCAACTTGACCCCGATCGGCCCCCACCCGGCACCCGAGATTCCCGAGGCGAAGCCGGCCACGACCCCGATCCCGCCGACCCGCCCCCTGGGAACTGGTCGCCCGCCCGGGGCCCGTCTCGGGCGCAACGCGATGTTGGCCAGCAGGACCAGGCCGATGACGATGATCACCAGTGAGACCGCACGGGCGACGAGAGCGGGCGCCACGACCGAGGCGGCAACGGCCCCGCCCACCGATCCAGCGATGCCGCCGACGATCAACGGGAGGGTGATCGCCCAGCGCACGTTGCCCAGGGCAAGGTGGGTCGTTACCCCAACCGGGACGACCAGGATCTGGAGCATCAGCGACAGCGGGGCCACCACCACCGGCGCGACACCTAGCAGCAGCAGGCCGGGCACGAGCACGCCGCCAAAGACCCCGACTGTGGTCGCCGACAAGCCCGCCGCCGCGGCCACAGCGATCGCCCCGACCAGGAGGGGACGATCACCCGGCTGTGCCCCGGCCACCCAGGCGATGACCACCGCCAGCCCGATGAATGGGACGGCCGGGAGGAGTGGACGGACGCGAAGACTCAGGCGGCCGAGCGATTCGACCCGGCGCGGCGCGGCGCCGGGCTGGCGAACGCCTGCCTGCTGCGCCGTCGATCTCTCGCCCACATGCTCCTCCCGGTTGGGACCGGTGCTCGAGCGAACCCGTGTCAGGACGGATTCGCGGCGACCACCGACTTCTCGATTGGAACGCCGACCATGCTGCCCCATTCGGTCCAGCTTCCGTCGTAGTTGCGAACTCGACGATAGCCCAGTAGTTCGTGCAGCACGAACCACGTGTGCGAGGAACGCTCGCCGATCCGGCAGTAGGCAATGATGTCCTTATCGCCGGTCACGCCTTTCGCCGCGTACAACGCGGCCAGCTCGTCGGTGCTCTTGAACGTGCCGTCCTCGCGGACCGTCTGGGCCCACGGAATCGACGCCGCGCCCGGGATGTGGCCGGCCCGCTGGGCCGTCTCGCTCAGGCCGGGAGGAGCCAGCAGCTCACCGCTGAACTCAGCCGGCGAGCGCACGTCCACCAGGACCAGCTCGCTGTCCGTCAGGCGGGGCAGGATGTCGTCCCGGAACGCACGTAGCGCGAAGTCGGCCTCGGGCAACTGGTAGCCCGTCGCCGGGTGGGTCGCCACGTCGGTCGTGACCGGCAGGCCGTGGTCGAGCCAGTACTTGCGGCCGCCATCGAGAATCCGGACATCCCGATGGCCATATAGCTTCAACTGCCAGTAGGCCCATGCGGCGAACCAGTTGTTGTTGTCGCCGTAGAGCACGATCGTCGTGTCCGGGCCGATCCCGGCTGCCGACAGGAGGGCCGAGAAATCCTCGCGGCCGGCGATGTCGCGGCGGATGCCATCGGCCAGCTGGCTGGTCCAGTTCCAGCCGACAGCGCCGGGCAGGTGGCTCTGTTCGTACGAGGTCGTGTCCACGTCGACTTCGACGAAGCGAATGGCCGGGTCGCTGAGGTGAGCCTGGGCCCAGGCCGCATCGACGAGGAAGGGGGTGCTCATCTGGGAAGTACTCCTGCGGGGTTGGACGTCATCAGTTGGAGGTGGGGTCGGCGAGTGGAACTGCGGACGGCGATCGATCTTGACCGGTCCGCCCGGGACAGGACCGGAAAGAAAGGCGCGAGGCCCTCGCCAGCTCAGTCATCGAAGCCCCTGCCGCCGCGCCGGCTGAATGTAGCCAGGGCATCCCGGCAGGCGACGGCTGCACGGAGGACCTGGCGGACCATCCAGGGGTCCACCCGGCTGGAGTCCTCGATCGTGATCGTGGCACCGTACGGACTCTCGGCCAGAACAATCCCAGAGCTATTGCGGTAGTCCGACAACCAGTTCGCCTGGAGCGAGACGAGGGCATCGGTGACCACGGCCGGCGCGAACGTCCAGTCGAGATACGCGGCGTCGAGCGCCGCCGCGATGTCGTCGATCCGGATCGGTCCACCGCGCCCCAGCCGGGCAACGAGTTCGAGGATCCGGACAAGCGTGAATGGGTCGCCCGATTCCGCGATCGTGGGCGGCTGCAGATTGGGACTGGGTAGGCCGGCCGGGGCCGGCCGAAGCGGCACGGAACCGGGCCGAACCGCCGGCACATCGCGGCGGGCATCGGTCACGGATGGGCTCCCTGGGCAAGGCGCATCGACGCCGGGGCGAATACGAAGTTATCCGGTAGGACTTTGACCTGAGACTACCACGGAGCGCTCGCGGTCGGCTTGTTCGGCGCTCCCCGACCGGCCCTTGACGGTGCGCCTGGACACCGTTGTCGGTCACAAATCCGATTGCTTCTTTATCCGACCGATACCCGATTTCGCCACGGGTAGGTCACACTGGCGCCTATTCGACTTCGCATGCGAGTCTCATCGAACCATGACGTTTCCCCCAGACGGTCCGGACGCGGCCCCTGAGCCGGCGGCCGGGACCGGTCCGGACCCGTTGCCAGCGCCCGTGCTCGGCCTCGCGGCGGACCCAGCGCCGGCGCCTGTGCTCGGCCTCGCGGCGGACCCAGCGCCGGCGCCTGTGCTCGGCCTCGCGGCGGACCCGGCGGTGCAGCCGTCGGCGGGCTGGAC